>JBBSES010000126.1:0-10094 GCA_038239465.1 Gemmatales bacterium | reverse complement strand
CGGCGCCGTCACCTCGCCCCAGCGCAAGCAGGGGTGAATGTGGCCATGAAGGACGGGCACGCGCGGCAGCGTCCCGTCGCCGTGCAGCACGCGATAGCCGCCCACGTCGAAGCCGTCGGGAAGCAGTGAGCAGAGGCCGCCCACATCCAGATGCCGATCGTGATTGCCGGGCACGAGGCCGACCCACGGGATGCCCGCGAAACGCAAGCAGCGCGACAGATCCTCGACGCGCTCGCCGCCACCGCGTGCCCGCTCCACCAAATCGCCAGCGATGACGAGACGTTGGATGGCATAACGAGCCGCCAGCGCGCAGAGAGCGATGAGGCGTTGCTCCACCGATTCGATGGGCAGCGCTTCGCCCCCGCGGATGCGGACTTCTTCGTAGCCGAGGTGTAAATCGGCGATGACGGCCGTAGCGCTGGGCACGTGGACGGCCGCGCGTTCGGGCGTGAGCAGCCAGTCGCCCTGACGAATCATCGGTGGCGTACCCTTCGTCGTCAGCTGTGGGGAAGATTTCGACGCTGGGCGGGAGCGATCCCTTCTAAGCTATTGCTATAATGAGGCTAGCAAAGAGGATGGCCGTCGCGCCCTTTCCTTGAGAATCGGCATCGAAGGACAAATTGAGGCGGCCGAGGCCGTTCGCGAAAGCTTCCGGGAACCAAATGAGGTATAGTAGCGTCGAACCGGAGGGTAACCGCGTGGTGTGAATGGCGCCGACCCCTCCCCTCTTTGGCCGTGCCGCGTGTCGCTCTGGAGGTTGCGCGATGAGTCTGCTCATGAATCAGGTGGTGCAGGCCCAGTGCCCTGGGTGCAAGAAGTCGCTCAAGATTCCCGCCAACTGGATTCATGAGCCGATGAAGTGCAAGCAGTGCGGCCTCGTCTTCCAGGCGAAGCCGCCGCAGACGAAGAAGGGCTTTTTCGGCCGCGCGCTGCCTTCGGGCACGGACAAGGGCCGCAAGAAGGAAACGTCGCCGCTGGCCTCGAAGCCGTTCGCGCCGCCGCCCGGTCTGGCGCCGGCCAAGCCCGCTGCCGTTCCAGTAGCGATGCCTGCCATGCCGGTCGCCACTCCCGCGATTCCCACCGCCGCCGTGGCCATGCCCGGCGCCATCCGCGCCGACGTGCCGATGGCCGCCGCCATTCCGGTCGGCCTGCAGGAGGGGGGCAAGCCGCCCGTCAGCTTCCGCCGCCGGTCGCGCGGTGGCTGGCAAAAACTGGCCTTCGTCCTCGTCTTCTTCCTCGGCGTCGGCGGCCTGGCGGCCGTGGCCTACCAAAACGTGCCCGGCCTCGACCTGCCCAACTTCGCCGCCGGCACCGCGGGCGAAAGCGATACGACCCCCGCCAGCCCGACCGTCAAGGGAGCCACCGCGCCCGGCGGCAAAACGGAGCCGACGCTGACGCCCACCACCACGGCGAAATCGACCCGGTTGCTGTTCGAGCAGCCGATCACTACCAAGCTCGTGACGCGCGTCACCAGCATTCGGCCGACCGAGCCACTGATCACCCGGCCCGTCGATCCGCGGCCGATGGAAACTCGGCCCGTCGGGACCAAGCCGGACGATCCCATTAAGAAGGATCCGCCCATCACGGAACCGGCCCCCGTCGGCGTTCCCAATGGCTCGTTCCCGCGCCGGCTGCTCGTCGTCAGCGTCAACAACTACCCCTACATGAGTCCCGTGAACTACGGGGCCGGCGACCGCTCGCTCGATCGCGTCGTCCGTCAGTTCGCCGTCCTCATGCGCGTCCCCGACGATCAAGTCTCGCTCCTTAGCGACAAGGCACCGCTGCCCTTCCCGCCCGTGAAGGAAGTGGTCAAGCAGGTCATCGCCGACTACCTGGCCAATAGCCGTGCCCAGGACCGGGTCATGCTCATGTTCGTCGGCCACTGCATCGAGGTCGAGGACGAACCGTATCTCGTCCCCCTCGAAGGCGACCCCGAAGGCAAGGACAAGAAGGAAAACCTGATCGCCCTGGACTGGCTCTACCAGGAACTGGCCAAGTGCCCGGCGCAGCAGAAAGTCCTCATCCTCGACGTCTGCCGCTCCGATCCAGCCCAGGGCGAACTGCGCGGCAAGGTGGCGCCGATGGGCGAGAAGACCGACGCCATGCTGCAGAAGCCGCCCAAGGGCGTGCAGGTGCTGACCGCCTGCACCGCCGGCCAAAAGTCCCTGGAAATGGACAATCGCACCACCAGCCAGGGCCTGGTCGATGGCGGCATCTTCCTCAATCAAATCCCCAGCATCTACAAGGACGGCGGCCTGCGCGGCATCGTCCAGAAGCCGGACGACCCGCTGCCCATCGAGGAACTGACCCGCAAGGTCGGCGCCGGCACCCGCGCCATGGCCAAGTCGTTCTTCCGGCCGCTCAAGAAGGACGATCCCGAAATCGCCCAGACGCCGCGCCTCGTCGGCGAGGTCATGAAGGAACTCGCCTTCGACGCCAAGGCCAAGACGCCCGGCACCGTTAAGCCCAAGCTCCCCGAAATCTTCAAGAACGGCGTCGCCGGCCGCGACGACCTGCTCGCCATGCTCAAGGTGACCACGCAGGTGCCGCCCGTCAAGCAGGCCGACAAGCTCAACGCCTTCCGCGTCGAAAGCCTGCCGCCCTATCCCAAGGACGTGATGAAGGACTACAAGGACGACGGCAAGGAAAGCCCCTTCCGCGTCGCCGTCATGGACGGCGTCAAGGCCCTGCAAGACAGCGACCGCACCTTCAAGATCAATGAGAATTTCGCGGCGCCGCCCAACGAGCAGGTAAAGACGCAGATCAACCAGCAGATCGAAAACCTGCAGCGCAACGTCGTCGGCGAGGCCATGCTCGTCGTCCGCAAGCCGCGCGAGGAACTCGAAGACGACTCCTTCAAACTGGCCCGCGACAAGGAAACCAAGCTCTGGCAGGCGAACTACGACTACGTCCTCGCCCGCCTCTATGCCCGCGAGGCCTACATCCTCGAGTATAGCGCCAAGCAGGGCGAAATCCGCCGCGACCTGCTGCCGCAGCGCGATACCGCCATCCACAAGGGCTGGATCCTCGCCGCCAAGCAAGATATGTCCGACAAGGACGGCAACGAGTACGTCAAGGAAGCCAAGAAGATCTACAAGAAGATGGCCGAGGAACACAAGGGCACGCCCTGGGAACTGATCTCCAAGCGCGAGGACAAGACCGCCCTCGGGCTGGAATGGCGCGCCAACTAAGTCGAACGCTTGCCGTTTCGCGCTCCCTACCCGGGAGGTGGTTCATGAACGGTCGCTCGTGCCTCTCCTGGGTTTGCCTTTGCCTCACCACGTCTCTCGGCGCGGCGGAACCGGCCGCCGCGCCATCTTCCCTCCGCCCCGCCATCGCCCAGGCCGTCGAACTCCTCAAGAAGCACGATACCGTCTACCCCGACCGCTTCGCCGTGCCCACGGACGACGAACAGCGGGTCGCTTTCCTCGACGAACTCATCCGCATCCAGAAGGAAGTAGCCTGGGCGGAATACGAACTGACGGCCCACCTGCTCGACATCGAACGCCTGGACAAAGCGCGTGTCCTCGAAACCCGCCGCTGGCAGGCGACCGGCGACTACGTCACCGCCCGAATGCAACTGCGCATCGCCTCCCTGCGCGAGTACAACGCCATGCTCGGCCGCATGCGCCGCGGCGACGTGCCCGTCTACGACCCCGCGCGCCACGACGGCTGGCAGCTGGCGACGCGCGTCGGCGCCTCCTCGCTTGCCGAGCGCGAGGCCGATCACATGGGCCGAAAGGCGCGCTCCCTCCTCGAAAAACTGGCCCGCGAACACAAGGGCACCCCCTGGGAACTCCTCGCCCGCCGCGAATTGCTCACCCCCCTCGGTCTGGAATGGCAGCCCGTCGCGCGGTAAATCGACCCCATTCCTTGGGCCTTGCTCGGCCACTCAAACCTCCTCCTTGCCGTACTCTGCCCGTTAGGGGCAGGTGTCGCGTCGTCGCCGACGAGTTCCCTCAAGAACGTCCTTCATCATTGCCGATACCTTCGATACCATTTCTAGCGATCGTGCCGCCGCGCTCGCACCCGAGCGCGACTATCCCATCGGAAAGGACGCCGTCCCATGAACCGCTTGGCTCTGGCCGGGACGCTTGCCCTGCTTTACTCGATGCCCGTCGCGGGACAGACGCGGCCGGACTTGACGCGCTTCGACAACCGCGAGGCCGCCGTGCGCCAGGTGGATGGCCATTGGATGCTGCTCGCCGGACAGCAAAAAATCAAAGACCTCGGAACCTCCGAGGCCAACGCCTACGAAGCCCTGCGCCTGGTGCGCGACCTGCGCCTGACGCGGTATGGCGCCATCGGTTCACCGCGCCCCGTGATGGAATACTGGCTCGCCGACGACAAGGTGCCGCAGGGTATCGTCAACGGCTTGCGGCAGATGCCGTTCGACCCCGACGCTTTGCGCGTCGAGCAGGCGCAAGGCCAGTGGTGTCTGCGCGACAGCCGCCGCGTGCTGTTCACGTTCGGCCCAAGGCGTGAGGACGCGAAGCAGGCGCTGGACGTCTTGCAGCGCTATGGCTTCAACCGCATCGGCTACGTGGGCTTTCCCACGCCGGTAATGATGATCTTTCTGCGCAGCGACGACAACTTGCCTGCCCCGCAAACGCAAAGCGCGGACGGCCCCGCCCGAGCGAGCGCGACCACGTCGGGCGATATGCTGCAAACTTTTCAGCTGCGGCCGCCGACTACCTTCTTGGCCGACCCGACGCAACCGGGCGAACACGTGCCCATCGATTGGCGGCAAGCGCGGGTTTTCCGCGAAGGCAACGACTGGAAGCTGATGGCCGGCGACTACTGCCTCGCCAATTTCGGCTACGGCGAGCGCGACGCCCAGGACGCCCTTCGCGTCTTGCAAACGTATCGCGTCACCGAGGAGTATCGCGTCGGCAAGTCGAGCGGCGTGTCGTGCTTCCTGATCAACGGCCAACCGCCGCGCGGCCTGCCGTTTGGCCTGCGTCAGGTGCCGTTCCGCCCCGAGGAACTGGTCGTCAAGCAGGTGGGCGAGCGCTGGGTCGTGTTCGCCGGCTTCCAGGCGTTGCCCATCGCCGGACAGACGCAGGAGGAAGCGGAGCAAATCGTGCAGACGATTCGCAAGCATCGCTTCGACCATTTGTGTCAGTTCGGCAGCGCGAATCCGGCGCCGCTCAGTTTTCTGGTACGCGAACGCTAGCCCGTTTTGCTTACGTTTCGCGTCCCGTATTTGCTCGGGGCGCTTACGCGACCCCGCTCGCCAACACGCGCCGCGTCTCGCGGGCGATCATCAATTCCTCGCGCGTGTGCAGCACGAGAATGCGCGCCGTTGAATTTGAGTCGGCCACGTCGGCGTCGGCCTGGCAATTCGCGTTCTTCGCGGCGTCGAGGCGTATGCCCAGGCAGTCCAAGCCGGCGCAGGCCGCGGCGCGAATGCCGGCGGAATGCTCGCCCACGCCGGCCGTGAATATCAACGCATCGATACCTCCCAATGTGACCGTGAGCGCGCCGATTGTCGCGCGCACCCGATCCGCGTAGATATCCAACGCTAAGGCCGCGCGTTCGTTGCCGCCGTCGGCCGCGTGGCCCACCTCGCGCACGTCCTGCGATATGCCGGAAACCCCGAGCAAGCCCGATTCGTGGTTCCGAGCATGGTCGAGTCGCTCCGCGCTTAGGCCGCGATTCCGCATGAGGTACAGCAGAATTCCCAGATCGACGGAGCCGCAGCGCGTGCCCATCATCAACCCTTCCATCGGCGTGAAACCCATCGTGGTGGCCATCGGCTTACCGTCGCGGACGGCGCTGGCCGAACAGCCGTTGCCGAGGTGGCAGATCACCAAACGTGAATCCCGCCCAAGCATTTCGGCCGCCCGGCCGGCGCAATAGGCATGGCTGAGGCCATGAAACCCGAAGCGGCGGATGCCCCACGCGGCGTACCACGCATACGGCAGCGGATAGACGAACGCCCGCGGTGGCAACGCGGCGAAAAACGACGTGTCAAAAGCGGCGACCTGCGGGATGCCGGGGAGCGCCGCCTCCATGTCCGCCATCGCCTCCAGCGCCGGCGGATTGTGCAGCGGCGCCAGATCGGTCAAACCGTGAAGAGCCTGCTTGACCTCGTCATTCAGACGCACGCTCTCGGTGAAGGTCGCGCCGCCATGCACCACGCGATGGCCGACCGCCTTCACCTGGTCGTTGGGATGCGCCGCCGTCAGCTGACGCAGTGCCTGCGCCACCGCGTCGGCCCGGTCGTGGCCGTCGATTTGCGCCGTCGCCAGGTCGGTCGTCGCGGCGTCGTCGAACAGCCCGAACTTGACGCCGCTGGATCCGGCGTTGACTACCAGGATACTCATGGCCACACTCCCTTGGGATCGTGTTTACCTTACGGTGTTTTATACATTCCCAGGCATAGGCCGAAGGCAGCCATGACGAGCCAGACCCTTCCTCCCGGCCCCAAGGGACATTTGCTCCTCGGCAACATGCTACCGCTCGCCTCCGATCCGCTGACATTCCTGCCCCAATGTGCCCGCGAGTACGGCGACGCGGTTCGCTTTCGCATTCCGGGCAATATCTATTACATGTTCAGCCATCCCGACGCCATCGAGGCCGTGCTGCGCGGCAACCACCGCCATTTCATCAAGGACCACTGGACGCGCGAACTCTCCATCCTGACGGGCAAGGGCCTCCTCACCAGCGAAGGCGATTTCTGGCGGCGGCAACGGCAAATGGCCCAGCCGGCGTTTCAGCGCGAACGCATTCAGAAATACGCCGCCGTCATGGTCGAGTTCACCGACCAGATGCTCGCCGAGTGGCACGGCGGCGAACCGCGCAAGATTCACCGCGACATGATGCGCCTGGCTCTGCGCATCGTCACCAAGACGCTGTTCGCCGCCGATGCCGACCGCTATGTCGATGCCGTGGGCCATGCGCTGGACGAGGGGGCCGATTACTTCATGAATCCGTTGGGGTTCTTGCAATGGCTGCAATGGTTACCCCTGCCCGGCGCCATGCGTTATCGCCGGGCGGTGCGCCAGCTGGATCGCATCCTGTACGACATCGTCCGCCAGCGCAAAGCCCGGCGCCTAGACGGGGACGACCTGCTCGGCCGGCTGCTGACGGCGCGCGACGAACAGGGCGGCCGCATGACCGATTTACAGCTGCGCGACGAACTGATGACGCTCTTCCTCGCGGGCCATGAGACGACAGCGCTCGTTCTCACCTATGCGTTTCATCTGCTGGCCCGCGATCCCGAGGCCGACGCCCGTTTGTTCGCCGAACTGCAAGAAGTGTTGAATGGCCGGCTGCCGACCGCGGCGGACGTGCCGCGCCTGGCGTATACCAGCGGCGTGATCCACGAATCGATGCGTCTCTACCCGCCGGCCTGGAGTATCGGCCGCGAAGCGATCGACGACTGCGAGATCGCCGACTACCCTGTGCCCAAAGGGACGCAGATTATTCTCGCGCAATGGGTGGTCCACCGCGACCCGCGCTGGTTCGATGAACCCGATGCTTTTCGGCCGGAGAGGTGGCAAAACGACCTGCTGAAGCGATTGCCGCGCGGCGCCTACTTCCCGTTCGGCGACGGTCCGCGCGTCTGTATCGGCAACCACTTCGCCCTATTGGAAGCGACGTTGATCTTGGCGACGGTAGCCCAGCGCTTTCGTCTCACACTGGCACCGGGGCCGCCGTTGGAGTTGGTGCCGTCGGTGACGCTGCGGCCCAAGCGCGGGCCGCGGCTGATAGCGCAACCGCGTCAAGGCAGGCCGGTGTAGTCGTCCGGGTAAACGGCGTCCACCGGGCTGGGTGCGTAGGTATGGCGATAGAGGTCGTCAACGGTGGGCCGCGCTTCGGTCATGGCTTGCTCGACGGCCGCCTCGATTTCCACCTCGGCCTCGCGGCGGATGGCGCGGATGTCGGCGTCGTCCAGAATGCCGCCCGCGCGCAGTTTGTACTCGAAGCGCTCGACGCAATCGGCCTCGCCCTCGACCCGCTGGCCGCCGCTGGACGACGAATGGCCGTACAGCCGCGAGACCCGCGCTTCGATCAGGAAGGGACGTTGGCGAGTACGGCAGTAATCCAGGCCGCGGCGCAGCGCGTGCCAGCTGGCGATGGGGTCGTTGCCGTCCACCACTTCGCCGGGGATGCCGAAGGCCCGGCCGCGATCGATGATGCGCTGCTCGCCGTGCTGCGTGTCCGCCGCCGTCGAGATGCCCCAGCCGTTGTTCATGACGACGATCAAGACCGGCAGTTCATTGCCCGGCCGCGTGGACCAGACAAGGCACGAAGCGAAATCCCCCTCCGCGGTGCTAGCGTCGCCGCCGACGACCACGCTGACGCCCCCAGCCCCGCGCCGTTTCTGCATCAGCGCCGTGCCGGGGGCGACCGTGTGCCGCACTTCCAGGACGGAGGTTACGGGCACGATGTTCCACTCGCGGCGGGCGGCGTGATTGGAAAAGCAACGGCCCATCGAGTGCGGGTCGGTGGCGGTTATGGCCATTTGTCGGATGCCGTCGAGCGGGTCCATGCCCATCGCCAGCAGCGTGGCGCTGTTGCGGTAGTGCAAGTGCAAATAGTCGAACGCGGGACCGCATCCCTGGCGGACTTGCAGGCCGAGGCAAGCGTTGAACGCTTCTTCGCCGGGGCCGCCGATCCAGAAATAGCCCTCGCCCGATTTGCTCATGCGCAAGGTGCGCTCTTCGAGGCGCCGCGCCCGAACCATGACGCGGTGCAGTTGCCGGCAGCGCTCGGCGGGCAGCGTCTCCTTGCCGCTCCGGGCCAGGCTCTCCGCGACGGACGGATCGGACAGGGTGAGCATGTCGGTGCCTCCACATAGGGGAGATAGACCGCGTGCGCGAAAGGGTCAATGCCGGTTCGCTCAGAGCGCGTAGACGGCGACGAGGCCGGCCATGTCGGCGGCCGCCAGCCAGCGCTCATCGGCGGAAAGAGCGATGGCGTGGATCCAGTCCTTGAACTGGCCGCCGCGCGGCTTGCCCAGTTCGGCCACCTTCTTGCCGTCTTCGGCTTGCCAGACGCGCACGACGGTATCGCGGCCGCTCGACAGGATGTAACGACCGTCGGCGCTGAAGAGCAGGTCGGTGACGCCGTTCAGATGGCCGGCCAACTCGACGCGCGACTTGCCGGTCTCGCTATCGATCAGCAGGATCTTGCCGTAGCCGTCGCACTCGCCGCCGCGGCCTAGCGCCAGCGATTTGCCGTCGGGCGCGAAGGCGGCGGCGCCAATTTCCTGCTTGAAGAGGTCGCCCAGGTTTCGCGTCTCTTTCCCGGTGGCCGGGTCCCAGAACCGCACGCCCGCGTGGGCCTCCTTGGAGAAAACGACGCGCACGCGCTCGGCGATGACCAGGCGTTTCGCGTCGGCGGACAGGGCGGCGGCGCTGGCCCATCCCTTGATCGGCAAGCGACGCAGTTCCTTTCCCTCGACCCGATCCCAGACGATGGCCCCGCCGTCCTCGTCGCCGCTTACCAGTAGATTGCCGTCGCCGCTGAGCGCCAGGGCCGTGACCCAATCTTTGTGGGCTTCCCAGACGTGCTGAGCTTTCTGGACTTCCATCGTGACGCCCGGCGCGGGCGGCGGCGCTTTCGAGCCAAGTTTCTTGGCCACCTCAGCGCGGGTCCGTTCGTCGAGGATGATATCGGCCTTCTCGGTCGTGGGGGCGTCGAGGTCCCACGAGCGTATGGAGCGATCGCGGCTGGCGGAGAGGAGCCAACGGCCGTCGGGCGCCGCCACCAGGCGCGTGATGCCATTCGCGTGGCCGTAGAGACGCCGCGCGGGCAGGGGCGCCGCGGCGCCGGATTTCTCTGGCAAATCCCATACGAGAATGTGGCCAAGGTTGTTGCCCGCGACGAGGCGTTGGCCGACGATGGCGACGGCCGTCACCCAATCGCTTTCCCAGGGCAGCGACCAGGCCAGCGTCGCTTTGTCGAATGCCGGTGCGTCCGCCATGATGTGTCTCCGCGGGAAGCTAAGTGTTTGAGCGCTTGGCGAGGGGGCGGCCCTAAAGCACCAGCTGGTCCCAAAAACCACACCGGCCAGATCGCGAAGGGACGGCGCGTGGTATTTTTTTTATAGAAGTGGCTTGATCAAACCAATCATATAAATG
>JBBSES010000125.1:0-10104 GCA_038239465.1 Gemmatales bacterium | reverse complement strand
GGTTGAACGAGTTCGATGCCCAGGGCGCCAGATCGTTGATCGTCGATTTGCGGAACAACCCCGGCGGCTTCTCTCCAGGCGCATGGCTCGGGCGCTTTCTGCCCGAAAATGCGCTGGCTTTTGTGCAGTACGACGCACGCGGACACCCGATCACGTCGATCGTTATCGGCCACATGCACCAGCGGCAGTTGCCGATGGCGGTGCTTGTGAACGGCGGCTCCGCGTCATCCTCCGAGATCTTCGCCTCGGCGACGCACGAAGCCGGCCGGGCGGTGCTGGTCGGCACGACGACGCGAGGCGCCCTGCGCTCGGCGCAGGAGGGCAGCATCGAGGTGCTGGGTCAAGAACTGCGCGGCCTCGATCCGCAGGCGCTGGCCCGCGTCCGCCGCGACATCGGCTTCATCTTCCAGGCCCACAATCTCTTCACCGCCCTGAACGCCCAGCAGAACGTCCGCATGGCCTTGGAATTGAAGAACCCGCCCAGTCCCGAACTCAACGAACGGGCCGACGAGATGCTGCACAAGGTCGGCCTGGGCCATCGCCTGCATCACAAGCCGGCGCAGCTCTCGGGCGGGCAGCGGCAGCGCGTCGCCATCGCCCGCGCCTTGGTCAAACAGCCGAAGCTCGTCCTCGCCGACGAACCGACTGCCGCCCTCGATAAAGAAAGCGGCCGGCAAGTGGTCGAACTCTTCCAGCAAATGGCCCGCGAACAGGGCTGCACCATTCTCCTCGTCACGCACGACAATCGCATCCTCGACGTGGCCGACCGCATCGTCAACATGGTCGATGGCCACATAGTTTCGGACGTCGTGGTCAAGGAAGCGGTGCGCATCGCCGAGTTCCTGAGCGGCAGTTTCGTTTTCCAGGGACAGAGTCCTCACGCCCTGATGGAAATCGCCGGCAAGCTCAAGCGCGTCCGCTACCCTTTGGGGGTGACTATTA
Source organism: Gemmatales bacterium (assembly GCA_038239465.1). Classification (GTDB taxonomy): domain Bacteria; phylum Planctomycetota; class Planctomycetia; order Gemmatales; family Gemmataceae; genus JBBSES01. Next base: position 9,162 of record JBBSES010000125.1, on the reverse strand, counting down.
TCCGCCACGGCGACGCGGGCGATCAGTTCTACATTATGGGTAAGGGCACCGTTGAAGTGCTGGACGCCCAGGGGCAGCGCGTGGACGAAATGAAGGAAGGCGACTTCTTCGGCGAAAGTGCGTTGCTCACGGGAGCGCCGCGCAACGCCACCGTGCGGGCGACGACGCCGGTGGAAGTCTACGCGCTGAGCAAGCCCGACTTCCTGGCGGCGATGGAATCGATCCAGACGCTGCAGATGCAGGTGAAACAGGTGTTGTTCGCGCGGCAGCGATGAATTTGTTTACGTTTCGCGAAACGTAAACAAGAGGAATTCCGCGAAATGGCTCTGTTCTTCGCGCCGCGCATTCGTTACATTACACAGTCTTGGGGCCGTCGAGTCCGTGTCCAGGCCGTGATGTCGCAGATGCCATCCTTCCTGACGCCTTTCTCCCGTCCCTGTTCGTCTTCCCCAGTGTTTCCGGGGCGTCGCCGTCCGTCAGGGCGTTCGCCGCTCCACTTTTTCTTTCCGGGAGGCCCTCCATGGGCAAGAAGTTGTACGTCGGGAACCTTACTTACGGCGTCACGGACGCAGACCTGCAGCAGCTGTTCGCGCAGTTTGGAACGGTCCAGTCGGCCCAGGTCATCATGGACCGCGACACCGGCCGCTCCAAGGGCTTCGGTTTCGTCGAGATGGGCAGCGACGCCGAGGCGCAAGCAGCCATCGCCGACATGAACGGCAAGGACGTCGAAGGCCGTGCCCTCACGGTCAACGAAGCCCGTCCGAAGACCGAAGGCGGCGGCGGCGGTGGCGGTCGCGGCGGCTACGGTGGCGGCGGCAGCGGTGGCAGCCGCGGCGGCTACGGTGGCGGCGGCGGTGGCGGCGGCTACGGTGGTGGCGGTGGTGGTGGCGGCCGGCGCTATTAATCGTTAAACGGAAGTCTTCCAGGCGGCGTCCCCGGACCCAAAAAACCGGGGACGCCGCCTTTCATTCCTCTAACCCACGCTCCCCCTCGTCGATCCGAAGCATCGCCTTCGGAATCGCCCCCGAGCCAGGACGTGGCCACTCGCCGGCATGAGCCGCCGCGAGCCGATCTCAGGAGTTTCTTTCTCTATGGTCAACCGCAATTTAATCCGCCAGTTCGACGGCCTCGACGAGACGCTCCAGGAAGAACTGGAAGACGTCTTCGGCTCCACCGACTGGCTGCCGGCCGACGAGCAGGAGTTCCGCGATAACAAGCTCGTCACCGGCCGGGTGCTGCGCGTCACCGGCGACGCCGTCTGGGTGGATGTCGGCTACAAGAGCGAAGGCGCCATCGAACTCCGCGAATGGTTCGACGAAGACGCCGGCCAAGTCGTCGCCCCCCTCCCCGGCGACACCATCGAAGTCCTCCTCGAAGCGGTCGAGGACGAGAGCGGCGCCGTCGTCCTGAGCTACCGCAAGGCGCGGCGGCAAAAGGAGTGGGATCAGGTCATCGCCAAGTACAAGGAAGGCGATGCCGTCACTGGCGTGGTCACGCGCAAGATCAAGGGCGGCCTGCTGGTGAACATCGGCGCCCATGTCTTCCTGCCCGCCAGCCAGGTGGATGTGCGCCGGCCGGCCGACATCGGCCACTTCATCGGCAAGACTATCGAGTGCAAAATCCTCGTCATCGACGAGGCCCGGCGCAACATCGTCGTCAGCCGTCGGCAACTCATTGAGGACCAGCGCGCCACCCTGCGCGTCAAGCTCCTGGCCGAGATCGAGCCGGGCCAGATCCGCACCGGCGTCGTCAAGAACATCGCCGACTTCGGCGCCTTCATCGATCTGGGCGGCATCGACGGCCTGCTGCACATCACCGACATGAGCTGGGGCCGCGTCTCCAACCCCCACGAGGTCGTCAAGATCGATCAGGAGATCGAGGTCTTCATCGTCCGCGTCGATAAGGAAAAGGAAAAGATCGCCCTCGGCCTCAAGCAGAAGACCGCCAGCCCCTGGGCCGATGTCGAGAGCAAGTACCCCGTGGGCAGCCGCTTCACCGGCGAAGTCGTCAACGTCATGAGCTACGGCGCCTTCGTCAAGCTGGAACCGGGCGTCGAGGGCCTCGTCCACGTCAGCGAAATGTCGTGGACCAAGCGCATCAACCATCCGAGCGAGTTGGTTAGCATCGGCGACGAGATCGAAGTGCAGGTGCTGAACATCAACAAGGAAAAGCAGGAAATCTCGCTCGGCATGAAGCAGGTGCAGCCCGACCCGTGGGCGCAGGTCGCCAGCCGCTACCCGCCGGAGACGGTCATCACCGGCACGGTGCGCAACTTGACGAACTATGGTGCGTTCATCGAGATCGAGGAAGGGATCGACGGCTTGCTGCACGTCAGCGACATGAGCTGGGTGCGTAAGATCAGTCATCCGAGCGAGGTCGTCACCAAGGGCGACAAGGTGACGTGCATCGTCCTGAACGTCGATCAGTCGCGCAAGCGCATCGCGCTCGGCCTCAAGCAGATGAACAGCGATCCGTGGGAAGGCGACATTCCGGCGCGCTACCACCCCGGCGACGTGAAGACCGGCAAGGTCACGAAGCTGACGAACTTCGGCGTCTTCGTGGAACTGGAACCGGGCCTCGAAGGGCTGCTGCACATCTCCGAATTGGCCGACCACAAGGTGGAAAGCCCCGAGGAGGTGGTCAAGGTCGGCGACGCCATCGAGGTCAAGGTGCTGCGCGTCGATGCGGCCGACCGCAAGATCGGCCTGAGCCGCAAGCGCATCGGCGACAATGGCGAGGAGATCGAGGACACGCCAGGCACCGAGGCGGGCAAGGCGCGCGGCGATTTGCGCGGTGGTACCGGCACCGGCGGCGCCCCGCTATTCTCCCTGCCGGCGAAAGCCGAGGGCGAGGAAGCGGCGCCCGTCCCTGTGGCCGAAGTCACGGAGACGCCAGTGGCACCGGTGGAATAGCAGTCCGCGTATCCTTCCAGTCAAACGCCGACGAAGCGCTTTCGAGCCTTCGCCGGCGTTTGGTGTTTGGTATGTGCATAGATGCGGATCTCGTTGCCCGAGGCGAGGAAACGGAGTAGAGTTGCATACATCCTCAGCGTGTTCTAATCAAACCAACCTCGTTCCCCAAGCTCCGGCTTGGGAACGCAAGCCTTGAAGCTCCGGCTTCAAGGCGCGGCACCAGGGTAAAATCTCCCGGCGCGGAGAATGTCGTTCATGCAATCCTCGTACTTCCTCACGGCGTTGCTTCTCGGCTGCGCCGCATCGCTCCTCTTCGCCGCCGACGCGGCTTTCCCGGATCCCGCCCAGCTGCCGGCGAACGCCGACTTGCCCGACCCACTGATTATGGGCGATGGCACCCAGGTGAAGACGAAGGAGCAATGGGCCAAGCGCCGCGCCGAGTTGCTGTCCCTGTTTCAGCATTACATGTACGGCGTCCCCCCCGCGGCGCCCGAAAAGGTGGAGGCCAAGGTCGAGCGCACCGACGATAAAGCCTTCGACGGCAAGGCGACGCTCAAGGAAGTGACACTTACCATCGGGCCAGCGGGATGCCCGAAAATTCACTTGCTCCTCGTCGTGCCCAATGGCCGCAAGAAGCCGGCGCCGGCCTTCGTCGGCATGAATTTCGGCGGCAACCATGCCCTCGTCAAGGATCCCTCCGTGCGACTGCCGACGGCCTGGATGTACCCCAATCGCAAGGGCGTCAAGGACAACCGGGCGACCGAGGAAGGCCGCGGCGCCGAGATCGATTCATGGTCGCTGGAGCAATCGATCGATCGCGGCTACGCGGTGGCCACCTTCTACAACGGCGACATCGATCCCGATCGGTCGGACAAACGCGAGGGGATTCAGCCGCACCTGCGCAAAAAGGACGACAAGCCGGGGCCGAGCGACTGGGGCACCATCGCCGCCTGGGTCTGGGGCGTGCAGCGCGCCGTCGATTACCTGCGGACCAACGAGGACATCGACAAGGAGCGCATCGCCGTCGTGGGGCATTCGCGTTTGGGCAAGACGGCGCTGCTCGCCGCGGCGCTGGACGAGCGCATCGCCCTGGCGATTCCGCATCAGGCCGGTTGCGGCGGCACGGCGCCGAGCCGCGGCAAGGTCGGCGAATCGGTCAAGGCCATCAACAAGAACTTTCCGCACTGGTTCAACGGCCACTTCAAGGAGTTCGGCGACGCGCCGGAGAAATTGCCGTTCGATCAAAACTGCCTGGTAGCGCTGGTCGCCCCGCGGCCGGTGTTGTTCAGCAACGCCGAGGAAGATACGTGGGCCAACCCGGAAGGGCAATTCCAGGTGTTGCAGGCGGCCGACCCGGTGTATCGGCTGCTCGGCGTCGAGGGACTGAGCGCTAAAAAGATGCCGGCCAGCGGTCAATTAGTGGATAGTCGATTGGGATATTACATCCGGCCCGGCAAGCACTCGATGACCGGCGGCGATTGGAAAGTGTTTCTCGATTTCGCCGACAAGCATTTGGGTAGGCCGGCGAAGTAACAGAGGTCCGACATGATCGGCCGCGTGTTTCTGGGAGTCTACGAGGTCACGTCCGCCCTGGGCCAGGGGGCGATGGGCCGCGTATTCCTGGCGCGCGACATCGTCTCGGGTCAGCAGCTGGCCGTCAAGGTGATGCACGACCACATCGCCCGTCAGGCGCAATTCCGCGAGCAATTCCAGCGCGAAATGGACCTGATGAAGCGCTTTCAACATCCTTACGCCGTGCGCCTGTTCGACGCCTCCGCGCGCGATCCGAACGGGCCATGCCTGGTCATGGAATACGTCCGCGGCATCGACCTTGAGCGCCTGCGTAAGCGCTATCGACGTTTCCCGGCGGCGCGGCTCGCTCCCTTGCTTACCCAGATGTGCGAGGTTCTCGACGCAGCTCACGCCCAAGGAATTCTGCACCGCGACTTGAAGCCGGCCAATCTCATGGTCACTGGATGGGACCAACCGCTCGAGCGCGTCAAGGTCCTCGATTTCGGCCTCGCCAAACTCGTGGAGCCGGCCGACGCCACGCAGCGGCGCTCGCCCGCCAAAGTGACGGGTCCGGCGGGCTACGTCTCGCCGGAGCAGGTGCGCGGCGGCCCCATCGACCATCGCGCCGACATTTACAGCGTCGGCGTCCTGCTCTACGAACTCTTGGTCGGTCGATTGCCGTTCCTGGCGGCGAACCCGGCCGACGTGTTGCTCGCCCACGCGCAGCAGGCGCCGCCCTCATTCGCCATGGCCGGCGCGGAAGGGTTGGTGCCCTACAAAGTGGAAGCGGTGGTGCAGCACTGCCTGGCGAAACGGCCCGATGGCCGACCCGCGACGGCGGGGGAGTTGGCCCGCCGCTTCGCGGACGCCCTTGGCTCACCCCCGACTTGCCCCCGAGAATCCGCGCCAGCGAAGCCCGCGGTGAAGGAAATCGCTCCCGTTTCCGCCCCGCCCCGAGCAAAAGCCGCACCCGCCGTGGAGCAATCGAACGACGACGGCGCCAAGTACGTCATCGAAGCGGAGTTGCCCTTGGCGGCGATTATGCAACGGCTGACGGACTTCGCGGAGGGATTGGGCGGCAAGGTGGTGGATCGCGGCCCGAACTCGATTCGCGTGCTTTTGGGCCGCGATAGCTGGCCGTTTCAGGGCGTTGGCCGTGGAGCGGCGATGCCGATGCTGACGGAAGTGGAGTTGCGAGTCCTGCCGCAGGAGCCGCCGCTGGCGGATCGCCATTGGATCGGGCTGCGCGTTCGGGCGATGGGTGGAGCGGACGGTAGCCCGTCGTTGGCGTGGCGCGAGTGTTGCGACGCGATGGATGAGGAATTGCGCGAGATGCTGGCAGAATAATCGAACGTTGAGTTATTTGGCACAATATCAGGTAGTTTGATGACTCTCGACCCGCCCGAAGCCATCGACGATACCAGTTGGCTCGCAGTCAAAGGTGGTACCGTCGAAGCCATTGTCCGCGTGCTGGCCCTATCCAACCCGCAACCCGCGACATGGTCGCGGGGGATCGAGATCATCGGCGGCAACGATGAGGACTGCCCCGACGATTGGCCGCAACTCGCGGGAGTTTACATCACGCCAATAGTGCGGGGCTGGCGGCTGGCTATCGGTGATTACCTGGGAGCCGGCCCCATGACCCGCGATTCGGACGATCAGCGGACGAGTTGGCGGCGAGTGGCCGGCTGGTGCCGGCGATTGAGCCGGGAGTTCGGCGAGGCTCATGCCTTCACCGACCAAGCCCAGATGGATTGGTTCGCTTGGGTATTAGCCAACGACGGGACGGTATTACGGCAGGCCGTTTTCGAGGACGGAGAGTTTCTCAGCGACCGTGGTTTGCCATCGGGGGTAGAAGCCCGATTGGTCGCCCGGTTCCGACCAGACGAACTGGGTGACTACTGGCGACCGGACGTGGGCCATGTGCCGGCCATCGCGGGCGAACACTCGATCAATCCGTGCCGTCTGGGTCCCCGGACTCGCACCGTCGGACAGGGCTTCGTGGCACTGACACCGTGGGGTCGTCAACAGTCACGAAGGGTGCCTCAATCCACATAAGGATCCGCGCTCAAATCCTTCAACACTTCCTGCCGCTGCCGTTCGTACAACATCAAATCGACGCGCTGCTTGCGGTGGCGGCGTTCGATGCGCCGCTGAGCAACGAGGAATAACCTCTGATATTTCTGCCAAGCCGCGCCAGCGCCGCGCTCGCCGAGTTCTTGCAGGCGATTCTGCCGCGCGGGGCCGAGGCCTTCGAGCAATTCGTCGTCGAGGGCGAGGCAGAACTGGCAGCTGCCTGGATCGCCCTGGCGTCCGGCGCGGCCAGCTAGCTGGCGGTCGATGCGGCGGGCCTCGTGGCGTTCCGTGCCGATGACGTGCAAGCCGCCGGCCTTGGCCACCCCTTCGGCGAGCTTGATGTCGGTGCCGCGGCCGGCCATGTTCGTGGCGATCGTCACCTTGCCCGGCCCGCCCGCCTCGGCGACGACGTGGGCTTCTTGCTCGTGCTGCTTGGCGTTCAAGACGCGGTGTTCGATGCCGGCGGCGGTGAAGCGCCGGCTTAGCTCCTCCGACTTCTCGACCGAGCGCGTGCCGATCAGCACCGACCGGCCTCGGTCGCGCATGCCCAAAACTTCTTTGGTGATGGCGTCGAACTTGGCGTCGGTCGTCGGGTAGACGCGGTCGGGATATTGTTCGCGCACGACGGGTTGATTGGTCGGCACCGGCACGACCCAGAGTTTGTAGACGCGGCGCAGCTCGAACATGTTTTGCCAGGCGGTGCCGGTCATGCCGGCGAGCTTCTTGTACAGCTTAAAATAGCTCTGGAAGGTGATTTGCGCGGCGTGGTCGGACGCCAGGGTGATGGCCACCCCTTCTTTGGCTTCGACGGCCTGGTGCAGTCCCTCGCGCCAGTGGCGATCCGGCATACTGCGGCCGGTGAACTCGTCGATGATGACGACCTTCTCTTTCAGCACCATGTAATGCTGATCGCGGCGAAACCGGTGGTGCGCCTGGATGGCGCGCTCGACGTGTTCGTGCAGCTTGTCGATGGCGTGCGAGTGCTTGCCGGCCGGCGGGTTCGACCAGCGCGTCTCCTGCTTGCCCTCTTCGGTCAACTCAATCTTTTCCTTCTTCTCGTCGAGGGTGAAGTGTTGGTTGCGGACCATGCGCTTGCCGAGCGCGTCGGCCCAGCGGTAGACGACCTGCTCCTCCTCGGCGGCGGGCCGCGTCGGCGCGGCGATAATCAGCGGCGTGCGCGCCTCGTCGATAAAGATGCTGTCAGCCTCGTCCACGACGGCGAAGTTGTGCAGTTTGCGCTGGATGGACGGGTCGGCGGCCTGGCCCGACGTGGGGCCTCCGGGGGCGCCGTGGGGGACCCAGGCGGCATAAAAGGGCGAGCTTTGCCCCTTGGCGGCGCTGAGGCGCAAGCGGTCGCGGAGGAAGTCGAAGCCGAACTCCGAGGCGGTGCCGAAGGTGAGATCTTTGCGATACGCCTTGGCCCGTTCGGGGTCGGGCAACTGCTGCTGCAAGATGCCGACGCTGAGGCCGAGCGCGTCGTAGACGGGACCGATCCACTCGGCGTCGCGCTTGGCGAGATAGTCGTTGACGGTGGTGACGTGGACGCCCTTGCCGGTGAGCGCATTCAAGCAAGCGGGCAGCGCGGCGATGAGCGTCTTGCCCTCGCCGGTGGCCACCTCGGCGAGACCGCCCTGATGGATGACGACGCCGGCCGCGAGTTGCACGTCGAAGGGGCGCATCTTAAGCGTGCGCGCGGCCGCGACCGTGACCAGGCCAAAGGCTTCCGGCACCATCTTGTCGAGCGATTCTCCTCCGCGCGCCCGGCCGCGCAGCTTTTGCGCCGTCTGCTTTAACTCGTCGTCGCTCAGGCGGTCGAATTCTTTTTCCCAGTGACGGCAACGGTCGATCATCAGCGCGCCGCGCGCTAGGCGTCGCTGCGCCGGCGTGCCGAAGAGCGCTCGAAATTGATTGAGCCAGGGAGGACCGAGGCGGTCGGTGGCCGTCTGCCGCGACAATGGCTCGGCGCCGGGAGCCGGCGCCTGAATGGTCGGTTCGCTCGTCGTCACGTCCACGGATGGCCCCGCACGGGATATCGAGGGGATGAGGGGAGGCGCCACACCGTCCAGGGTATCGTACCGGGATGGTAAATGGACAGGGATGTGACGGAATTTTTTGGCGTAAGGGTAGAAGTGAGAAAGAGAGATTGAGGAATAAAAAAGCCGCACCGACCCGTTGTACCACCTCTCCCATGGCCAGCGCGAGTCGGGCGGCTTGGACTCCTCAATGTCGGAAGGGTAGAAAGCAATTGGCTTGCCAAAGATGCTCCGCCATCGGCCAGCATCGAAAGAATTTGTCCCAAACCCAACGAATGAAAAAGGATAAGATTTTCTCGAATTATGCCATGCCCTGCCGATCCTAGTGCGTTTTCCCAGCTGTTCGCCCGATCTGCTGGCGAATTTGCTTAGAGGCTAGGCGAGATTGCCCGCGTTCTCGAAGGGGGGACTTGTCTCGCCGCTAAAATAAGAGGCGGCCGTGCCTCGATAGTGGCGAAGGGTGCGAAGGCGGCGCAAGGTGAATGCCCTGCATGGACGGCGGCGCGACTGCCGAAGATTAGTGGGGGACATTGCCTTCCTACCCGGCCGCGCCGACCCCGGGGACTAGGGGTGAGGATTCTCCAAGGTCGGCGAGCGTCGAGGCGTGGAGCGCCGACGTGGTAGTTGCC
>JBBSES010000124.1:0-10170 GCA_038239465.1 Gemmatales bacterium | reverse complement strand
TAGCCCCAATACCGTTTAACGAAGGACGCAGTTCACTTGTTTGTACATTGAAAAATCGCCTGAAAAATACTGTACATCGTACTGAACATCGAGCTTCGTTAAACGGTATTGGGGCTAACGCCCCCCGCGCGCCATGCAAACGCAAGTTGTTCAACGCTTCTCCAAAGCCTCGCTAATCGCCATCGCCGTCGGTCGCCACGCGCAGCCGCTGGCCGCGATGCCCTCGCTCGGCCAGGCCGGGCAACGCGGCGTCGAGAACTTCTTCGATGCGCTCGGCGAAGACGAATTCCATGTCGTTGCGCGCCGACTCGGGCACGTCGCGCACGTCCTTCTCGTTGTCGCGCGGCAGGATGACGCGGCGGATGCCGGCGCGGCGGGCGGCCAGCACCTTTTCCTTGACGCCGCCGATGGGCAGCACCAGGCCGCTGAGGGTGATCTCGCCCGTCATGGCCGTGTCCGCCCGCGCGGGAATGTCGGTATAAGCCGAGGCCAGCGCCGTCACCATCGCCACGCCGGCGGAGGGTCCATCCTTTGGCACGGCGCCGGCGGGAACGTGGACGTGGACGCCCGACTCGCGCAGGCGTTTGCCGCCGATGCCCCATTGCCGGGCGTGTGCCCAGACGTAGCTTTGCGCCGCCGTGGCCGACTCGCGCATCACCTCGCCGAGTTGTCCGGTGAGTCGCAGCCGACGTGCGCCCGGTAACAGGCTCGCCTCGATGTGTAAGACCTCGCCGCCGGCTTCGGTCCAGGCCAGGCCGGTGACGACGCCGGCCGGCAAATCGGGCCGCGCCCTCTCGGGGAGATAGTGGCGCGGGCCGAGCAATTCGGGCAAATCCTCGGGTTGGATGCTAACCGCCGCCGTCTCTCCCTTGGCGAAACGCACCGCCGTCTTGCGCGCCAATCGACCGAGGACGCGCTCCAGTTGACGCAAACCCGCCTCGCGCGTGTAGCCGGCGATGACGCCCGCGAGCGCTTCGGAGGTGATGGTCAGTTGTTCGGCGGTCAGGCCGCTCTCGCGCAGTTGCCGCGGGATGAGATAGCGGCGCGCGATCTCGACTTTCTCCTCGTCGCTGTAGCCGGCCAGGCGCAGGATTTCCATGCGATCCAACAGCGGCCGCGGAATGGTGTCGAGCGTGTTGGCCGTCGTCACGAAGAAGACGCGCGACAGGTCGAACGGCAAATCGAGATAGTTGTCTCGAAAGGTGCCGTTCTGCGCCGGGTCGAGGACTTCGAGCAGGGCCGACGCCGGATCGCCGCGGAAGTCGCGGCCGAGCTTGTCGATCTCGTCGAGCATCAGCACGGGATTGTTGACCTTGGCCCGACGAATCGCCTGGATGATACGGCCCGGCATGGCGCCGATGTAGGTCCTGCGATGGCCGCGCAACTCGGCCTCGTCGTGCATGCCGCCGAGACTGGCGCGCTCGAAGTTCCGGCCCATCGCCCGCGCGATCGACAGGCCCAGCGAGGTCTTGCCGACGCCCGGCGGCCCGACGAAGCAGAGGATCGGCGCCCGCGCGTTCGGGTTCAGCTTCAAGACGGCCAGATGTTCGAGGATGCGGTCCTTCACCTCGGATAGATCGAAGTGATCTTCGTCCAGGACTCGACGCGCGTCGGTCAGGTCGATGGCGTCCACGGTTGACTTGCGCCAGGGCAATTCGAGGGCGAGTTCGAGATACGAGCGCGTCAGCTGGTAATCGGGCGCCGCCGAGGGCATGCGCGTCAGCCGCGCCAGTTCGCGGTCGATTTCCTTGCGCACGTCGTCGGGCAGGTCGGCCTCGGCGACTTGACGCTTAAGCGTATCGAGTTCCGCCTTCTCCGGGTTCTTGTCGCCGAGTTCTTCCTGAATGGCCTCCATCTGCCGGCGCAGCGTGTATTCGCGTTGCTCGCGGGTCATCTCGCTTTGGGCACGGCTGGATATCTGTTGCCGAAGTTCCAGCACTTGCAACTCGTGGCCGAGATAGCCGTGCATGAGGCGCAAGGCTTCGGCGCGCGTCGGTGATTCCAATAACGCTTGCTCGCGTTCCACGTCGAGGCCGAGCATCGAGCCGAAGAGATAGGCGAGGCGCAGCGGGTCACCGGCCTGGGCGGCGAGTTGTTGCAGATTGACCTCGGCTTGCGGCTGCATCAGCTGCATGATGCGCCCGGCTTGCTCCAGGACGGCGCGGTGCAGCGCTTCCACCTCGGTGCCGCCGTCCTCGGGCACGGGTAAATTTTGCGCCTGCGCCCGCAAGTATGGCTCGGCCTGGTCGAGGTGCAGCAGGGCCATGCGGTCGGTGCCTTGGAGCAAGACTTCCACGGCGTTTTCCGAGCGCGTCATCTTGCGAATGACGGCGCGCGTGCCGACGGTGTACAGGTCTTCGACGGTCGGCGATTCTACTTCGTGATGCCGCTGGGCGACGACCAAAAGCGCCTTTTCCTCGGTGGCCAGCGCCGCCTCGACGGCGACGATCGAATTCGCCTTGCCGACGGTCGCCGGCATGAACATCGACGGTAGCAGCACGCCATTGCGCAACGGCAGCACGGGCAGGCTCAAAACCACCGGAGAAGGGACGGGTGCGTCAGGGGTCATGAGCGGTTGCCCTCCGTGCGGATGCGCACCAGGACCATGCCGTCGCGGTGTTCGGCTTCGATGGCGGCGCGGTCGAGGTCGGCCGGCAGTTCGATGGTACGCTCGAATTGGCTGTAGTTGATTTCCATGACGTAACAGCGGCACTCCTCGCCGAGCGTCACGTCGCGGCGTCGGCCCCGCGCCGTCAGGCGCGTGCCGGCGACGCTGAGGTTTACATCTTCGGGATGAACGCCGGCCAGGTCGAATTTGACGATCCAGCCGTCGGCCGTGCGATGGACGTCGATGGCCGGCCGCCAGGGCGCGTCGCGCGGCCCTTCCCGCGAGGGCAGGAACAGCGACCGAAAAGCGGGACGACGATCGGCGGACATGGCCGGGGTCTCCTCGTAGGATGGGTCGCTCAAGGGCAAAGGGGGTGAGGCCCGCTTCACTCCATTTATGATATGCGCCCGCGACGAGGAGGAGAACGCGCCCGTTGATGGCGCCAGGAGAACGCGGACCACTTCCTTGGCCCTCACCCAACCCCGCCCGCCAACGTGCATGGCGGCCTGTGGGGGTAGCTTGGCGGCCTGTGCCGTTTAGGGTGAAGCCCTTGACGAGCAGTTCGGCCAGGCGCGCCGTCGCCCACTGGCGGAAGGCGGTACCGCGGGCCGAGCGGACGCGATAGCCGACGGCGAGAATGGCGTCGAGGCTGTAGTGATCGACCAGGCGCGAGACTTCGCGGGTGCCTTCGGATTGAACTATCCGGAATTTCCGGATAGTTGCCGAGGCTTCGAGTTCTCCCTCATCGTAAATGTTGACGAGATGTTCGTTGGCGGTCTTGACCGAAACCTGGAACAGTTCGGCGATAAGCCTTTGCGTGAGCCAAACGGACTGGCCATCGAGCCGCACATGCAGGTTTAGACCGCCATCGGGGTAAATCAGAATTTGCCCCTGGGGCGGTTGGGGCACCAATTCCTTTTCCATGACCGAAGTTCTCCAAAATCGCCTGGCAGGCAGGGGCATGTTCCCCGGCCAGGTCGGCGTTCTTCCACGCTTCCGCGGCCGAGGTCTTGTCGTCGGCATGGCTCAGCTTCATGCCGACGCCGCCCGCTTTCGTCGAACTGGCCAGCAGCAAATCGCCGGCCACGACCGGCGACGGCGAAGTCCCGAGCGGCATGTCCGACAGGGTGTGTTCCCACGAAACTTCGCCGTCTAAGAAGCGCCGCACGTCCGCGACGGACGGGATTTTGCCGGTGAGATCGAGGGTGACGCAAGGAACTCCATGAATCTAACATCGGTCAGAGTGTGCGGCAATGGCCCGGGGTCGGGCACGTCATGATCTTCGTCGTTCCGCATTGTTAAAATTCCGTGAAGACGGCGAAAGCCCGATCCCTCGCCGGCGCCTTGAATAAGATGCCTCTTCCAACGAATTACCGTGAGAAGCACAGGGAAACCTCAACTGTTCGGAGGAGGACCAATGTTCAAGCCAACCAAGTGGTGGGGAATGCCGCTCTTGTTGCTCGCCGCTCTGGCGTGCAGCCGGCCGTCGCTCGTCGTCACCGACACGCAGGCGGCCGCGGACGTGAAGCAAGAGCCGGTGCCCGAGGGGCAACTGCGCCTCGTCATGGCTTACGGCAGCGAAAAAGAAGAGTGGGTCAAGGAAGTTACGACTGCCTTTAACGCCAGCGCGGCCAAGGTCGGCGGCAAGACGGTGCAGGTCGTCGCCCTGCCGATGGGCAGCGGCGAATGCGTCGAGGCCGTCCTCTCGGAGACAGTGCAATCGAAGTATGGACGGCCGCACGTCATCAGCCCGGCCGGCAATGCCTTCCTCGTCCTCGGCAACGCCCGCAGCCAGGCCAACGGCGGCAAGGACCTCGTCGGCAAGCCGAAGAACCTCGTCCTCAGCCCCGTGGTCATCGCCATGTGGAAGCCGATGGCCGAGGCGATGGGCTGGCCCAACAAGGAAATCGGCTGGGCCGACATCCGCGCCCTTGCCACCAACGCTGAAGGCTGGGGTAGCCTCAAGAAGCCGCAATGGGGCAGCTTCAAGCTTGGACACACCCATCCCGACTACAGCAACAGCGGCCTGAGCAGCGTCCTCGAAGAGGTCTACGCCGGCGCTGCCAAGACCGGCGACCTCACCGTCGCCGACGTGCAGAAGCCCGAAGTCGCCAAGTTCGTCCAGGACATCGAGAAGTCGGTCGTCCACTACGGCTCGTCCACCGGCTTCTTCGGCAAGAAGATGTTCGCCAACGGCCCCGAGTACCTCAGCGCGGCCGTGCTGTACGAAAACATGGTCATCGAGAGCTACGACCTCAAAGACCTCGCCTTTCCCGTCGTCGCCATCTATCCCAAGGAAGGCACCTTCTGGTCGGATCATCCGTATGCCGTCGTGCAGCGCGACTGGGTGACGGACGACCACAAGAAGGCGGCACAGCTCTATCTCGACTATCTCCGCGCCGAGCCGCAGCAGAAGAAGGCGATGCGCTGGGGCTTCCGGCCGGGCCTGGAATCGGTCGAGTTGGCCGCGCCGATCGACGCCGCTCACGGTGTCGATCCCAAGCAGCCGAAGGTCGAATTGACGACGCCGGACGCCGACGTCATCAACGCCGCCTTGAAGTTGTGGAAGGTCAACAAGAAGCATTCGCAGATCGTCATCGTTCTGGACACGTCCGGCTCGATGCAGCAGGGCGGCCGTATGGTCGGCGCCAAGGCCGGCGCCAAGCAACTGCTCAGTATGCTCGGCGACGACGACGAGGTCAGCTTGATCGCCTTCTCCAGCGGCGTCAACTGGCTGGACAAGGGCTTGAACGTCGGCAAGAACCGCGACGCCCTGAACAAGCAGATCGACTCGCTGTTCCCGCGCGGCGAGACGGCCCTCTACGACGCCGTGCAAGCGGGGTATCAATACCTGCAGGACAACGCCAAGCCGGGCATGGCGACGGCGGTCGTCGTGCTGACCGACGGCGAGGATAACAAGTCGAAGATGACGCTCGACAACCTGGCCAAGGCGGTCAAGATCGACTACGAGAAGCGTCCCATCCGCGTGTTCAGCATCGCCTATGGGGAAGACGCCAAGCTCGAAGTGCTCAAGAAGATCAGCGACGCCACGGAGGGGAAGGCCTACTCGGGATCGCCGGCCACCATCAAGCTGGTGTTCATGGATATCGGCACGTTCTTTTAATCGTAATCATCTGGCTCCCCTCCCCTTTAGGGGAGGGGAGCCAGACAAGTTGCATAGGTCGCCTCTACACCGCCACGATCTTCCCCGTCTTCACCGACTGACATTCCTTGTGGCACAGCACCAGCGCGTCGCGCGCCAGCTGGCCGCTCAATAAATCAGGCTCCTTGCCCGCGACGACGCCATCGACGGCCGCCTGGATTTCCAGGGCGAACGCCGTCAGCGGGTCGTCACCGCCCTTCAGCTTTGGCTGCTTGCTCTTGCCGTCGGCGCTCAGCACCGTCAACGGCCGCGTGCCGCCCTGATAGGTAAGCGTCGCCTTCTCCATATAGATGTCGAAGCCGTGGACGAAGGGCCGGCCTTTCATTGCCAACGCTCCGCTGGTGCAGGCGACCGCGGGACCGCCGGGGCCATAGAGATATTGCGTCGCCAGATGCACGACGGCGTCGTTCTCGACGATGCCGCTAGAGAAGACCTTGCCGGGAACGCCGCACAAAAGACCGATGAAGTGCGTGTCGTGGATGTGCAGGTCCACGGCCGGCCCGCCGGTCTTGGCGGCGTCGCCGATGTCGGCCGACCAATCGGGCCGCGAGATCACCCGCTCGAAATGGGCGCCGAGCAGTTTCCCGTACACCCCGCCCCTCACCGCCTCGGCCGCGAAAGCGAACTCGGGAAAGAACGGCAAGACATGGGCGACCATGAGCAGCTTGCCGGCCTTGCGCGCGGCGGCGAGCATGGCGTCGGCCTCTTTCGGTTCGAGCGCGATCGCCTTCTCGACCAACACATGTTTTCCCGCTTTAAGCGCCTGTATCGCCGTCTCCGGGTGCAGGTGCGTCGGATTGCAAATGTCGATCAAGTCGATGTCGGGGTCGGCGAGCAACTCGTCCAGTTCGGCATACGCTTTCATGTTGCCGAGGTCCATTTTCTCGCCCGGCGGCCCAAAGTTGCCGCGGACGCCGCGCCAGTCGCCGGCCCGTTTCTTGGGATCGCGGCTGCACAGGGCCGTGACTTTGGCCCCTTTGAGCTTGCGGCTGGCGAGGGTGTGGATCATGCCCATGAAGCCGAGACCGACGATTCCAATGCGTATCATTGGCGTATCTCCCTGCCCTTTTGTCTTTTCACGGTTTCCATGAAGTCCTGAACACAGGCCGGGCCAATTCCGCCGCCTCATGAAAATGCGCGAAACGCATACTTAGGAGCGCGGAGGCGCGAAACGTAAACAATACTCGGCTAAACGTCGCGTCAGTTCCCGATATCTTTCCCCTTCACTCTCGACCGTGAATCGGCGGCTGGTTTCCCCCGTCACATCGATTCGTATCGTCAAGCACTCCGCCGGCATACATTCCGGGACGCGATCGGCCCACTCCACCAGGCAGACGCCATCGCCGCCGAAATACTCCTCCACGCCCAGGCCGGTGAACTCCTTCGCGCCGGCCAAACGATAGGCGTCGAAGTGATAGATCGGCAAGCGCGCGTCGTACTCCTGGATGAGGACGAACGTCGGGCTGGTGACGGCTCCCGAATCGGCGATGCCGAGTCCCTCGGCGATGGCGCGGGTCAAGTGCGTTTTGCCAGCGCCCAGGGGGCCGATCAGCGCCACCACGGCGCCGGGAAACAGATGTTCTCCCACGCATCGGCCCAGCGCCGTCGTGCCTTCCAAGTCCAATACGTCAATCGTCAGGATCATCGTCCGCCGCCGTTCGGATGCCGATCTTGGGGCATACCTTGGCCAGCGCGCAACTATCGCACAGGGGCTTGCGCGCGTGGCACACCTGCCGGCCGTGAAAGATCAAGCGATGGCTGAACATCGTCCATATTTTCTTCGGAATAATCGCCATCAGGTCGCGCTCCACCTTGACGGGATCCTGATGCACGGTCAAACCCAAACGACGGCTGAGCCGGCCGACGTGCGTATCGACGGTGATGCCGGGCACGCCGAAAGCGTTGCCGAGGATGACGTTGGCCGTCTTGCGGCCGACGCCGGCCAGGGGAACCAATTCTTCCAACGTGGCCGGCACTTGCCCTCCATGGCGCTCCACCAGCTGCCGGCAGCACGCCATGATGTTCTTCGTCTTGGAGCGAAAGAAGCCGGCGGATTGAATGATTCGCTCCATCTCCTTAGCGTCGGCGTTGGCGTAGGCCGCCGCGTCGGGATAACGTTGGAACAACTCCGGAGTAATGAGATTGACGCGCTTGTCGGTGCATTGCGCCGAGAGGATGGTGGCGATCAACAATTGCAGCGGATTGGTGAAATCGAGCGCGCAGTGGGCGTCGGGGTAGAGGCGCGCCAACGTGCGCAAAATGGTCCGCTCGCGCTGGCGTTCCGCCGACAGGGGATCGGGTGCGGTGTGTGCCACGCTCACCCCGGATATTTTACCACGGAGGCACAGAGAGCACAGAGAAGACAAAAAGCAGAATCATTCGACATGGCTTTCCTTCCCTGACCGTAGTTGTTTTGCGCGGTTGTCCTTTGGACTTTTGCTTTAATTAATTCTTGTCTTCTCTGTGTTCTCTGTGCCTCTGTGGTTAAATGATTGGATTATAGTTCCGCGAAGTTGCGCAACATGGTCAGGCCGACGCGCTGGCTCTTTTCGGGGTGAAATTGCGTGGCGAAAAGGTTATCGCGCCAGACGGCGGCGGCGAACGGCGTCGGATAGTCGGCCGTCGCGGCGACGATCGATTCGTCGTTGGGCGCCGCGTAATACGAGTGGACGAAATAGACGGCCGGCTCGTCGCCGACGTCGCGGAACAGCGGACAACGGCCGCGCAAACGCAGCTGGTTCCAGCCCATGTGCGGTACTTTCAGCCCCGGCACGTCACCGAAGCGGACCACATCGCCGGAGAGCAAGCCGAGTCCGGCGTGCAAGCCGTCCTCGTGGCCGCGGTCGAAGAGGAGTTGCAAGCCGAGGCAGATGCCGAGGAACGGCTTGTCCGCCTCAATGTGCGATTGCAGAGGTTCGACAAGGCCCG
Organism: Gemmatales bacterium; assembly: GCA_038239465.1. Lineage (GTDB taxonomy): Bacteria > Planctomycetota > Planctomycetia > Gemmatales > Gemmataceae > JBBSES01. The sequence goes on along the minus strand of JBBSES010000124.1, from coordinate 1,471 downwards.
TTTCGCGGAGGCGGGCGATGGCGTCGCGGAAGGCGCCGACGCCGGGGAGGACCACCTTGGCGGCGGCGGCGATACGGTCGGGGTCGGCGCTGACGTCGGCGGCGTGGCCCACTTTCTCGAAGGCTTTTTGCACGCTGCGCAGGTTGGCCATGCCGTAATCGACGATCAAGATGTCGGCCATCGGTGCCTCGAAGAGATTATTCCGCGGATCGCGGTCGGCCGCGTCCCATCCAGCGCAGCAGCAACGCGGCGGCGCCCAGAAACAGGGCGCACATCACCCCCAGGATGACAAGCAGGGGCGGCGTGAAGGCGACGAATTGCACCGCCGGGCCGACGATGGTTGGCCAGGCCATCCAGGCGACGACGACGCCGATGGCCAGCCCCGGCCCGAAGGCGACCGCGTTGTCGCCGGTGCGGATCAGTTCAACCAGGCCGATGAACAGGGCAGGGAAAATGCCGAGAAAAAAGGCGCCGATGGCCGCCTGCCAGCCGAGGAAGGCGCCCGCCATCATGAGTATATCGGCGTCGCCCAGACCGATGGCTTCGACGCCCAGGCCGACGTGGAAAATCCAGCGGATGCCGCGCAAGAGGAAGGTGCCCACCAGCGCTCCGACTACTGCCGTCGCCAGTCCCGTTTGCCAGTTGCCGCCGGGCGCCAACCAGTCGGGCAGCGGTCCCCAGACCGGCCAAGGGACTAGACCCGTGACCGGCCCGAGCCCTGGCCCCACCGGAATTTGCCATGCTTGCGCGACGGGCAGAAGCCGTTCCGCCTCGGCCACGCTGTAGGGCCAGGGCCACGGAAAGAACACGGCGAAGGCCAGCCCCACCGCGGTGCCCGTGACGGTCAACCCGAGCGGAATTTCGCGGCATTTCAGGTCGCAGGCCGCGGCGCCGAGGAGGAACGACAGCAGCAAAGCCCGATGGCCGAAAATGGCCCAGCCTTGCCACGGGATGACGCCGAAGTCGATATCGGCCTGGTGACGCTGGAGGACCGCGTATTGCCCGACATTCAGCACGATCTCCACATAAAACAGGCCGGCGAAGGCCAGAGCCGTGAACAGTTCCAGCAACGGGTACTGAAAGGAAAACGAAGCGGCGCACGCCCGGCATCGCCCGCGCAGGATGAAATAGCTGACGATGGGGATATTGTCGTACCAGGCGATGGGCCGCAGGCAACTGCCGCAGCGCGAGCCGGGCCACAGGATGCTCTTTTCCAGCGGTAAGCGGTCGGCGCAGACGTTGAGGAAGCTGCCGATGGCGGCGCCCAGCACGAAGACCAGGACGATCCAAACCCAGATCATGAGGGGAGCGTGCCTTCTCGGATCAGGGCATAAATGGCCTCGGCCAGGTCTTCGGGCAATTTTTCAGCGGTCTCCACCGTGATATGGGCGCACTCGCGGTAGAAAGGTTCGCGCGTCCGCAGCAATTCCTCGATCTCGGCGAGGCCGCCGCCCGCGAGGTTGGGCCGGCG
>JBBSES010000123.1:0-10232 GCA_038239465.1 Gemmatales bacterium | reverse complement strand
GGAGGGGAGCCAGAAGGAGGATTCGGTAGCCGCGCATTTGGCAACAGCTGCTCGCACGTGGGGCCTACGCCTCGACGCTCGCCTATCTCGATGTCCCTCTACTTGATCCCCGAACTCGGCCGTACCGCGCCGCCGACGCCGATCGTCTCCGGGTGTCGGGCCACCTTGTCGGCGAACACCTCGAAGTCCTTCAAGATGCGTTCCACGCGCGGCATCAGCTTCGCCACCTGGCAGGCCGCGTCGTTCAAATTGTTGTAGAGCGACGGGTCGGCGATGAAGCGCTGGAAGGTGCCGTCGCTCCGATTGATCACCTTGAACAACTCCTGCGCGTCCATTAACACTTTATTCAAACGGTCGCTGCTTTCGTCGATGTTCTTCCAAAGTATGTCGCCGCGGTCGGCCAACGGCTGCGTCGCCTTGGTGATGTTCTTGAAGGCGACGTCGGCGTCGCGCACCGTGACGCGGCTCTCCTTGGCCAATTCCTCAATCTGTTGCGCGATATTCGGGAAGCGGTCGCTCGCCGTCTTGGTGTTGTTCAGGATCGCTTCGATGTTGCGCAGGTTGTCGTCGCTGAACGCCCTGCCGAAGCGGACGGCGGCGTCGTCGATGTCTTTCAGCGTCTTGACGAGCAAGTCCTCGTTGGCGCGGAGCAAGACGTTCAGGCGTTCGCCCAAGGCGCCCCAGTTTTTCAGGGTGACTTGCGCCTCGTCGTTGGTGCGGCGCAGGTCGGGAATGGCGGCCCGCGCCTCGCGCGACAAGGCGGTGAACTCGCGGGCGGCGGCGTCGAGTTGCGGGGCCAGGCGGTTGATGCTATCCGATGCCTTGGCGATTTCGATCAAGGTTTGCTGCGTCGTCGGCAACACCTCGGCGATCTGATTGAGCAGCGTTTGCGGATTGACCGGCACCTTGCCCACCAGGACGCTGCCGGGCGGCGTGGGACTGGTGTCGGGCGGTTTGCCGTTGGCCGGCTTCGGCGTGAAGTCGATGGTCGTGTCGCCGAGCAAGCCGCGATTGAGGACCGGCTCCTCGTTCTGCCGCAGCGTGTACTTGTTGTCCACGACGATGCCGACGCGGACCAGGCCGGTATCGTTGTCGAGATCGACGCTGCTCACTTCGCCGATCTTGACGCCAGAACGACGTACCGGCGTGCCGGGGCCGACGCCGCCGGCTTCCGAGAGCAAGACCGTGAAGCGCGTCTGACGGGTGAGGAAACTCGGGAAGCCGCTGAACAGAACGACCAGGCCGCCGAAGACGACGATGACGGCGACGACGAACAGGCCGATGCGGAACTTCATGGATTTGTCGGTCACGGTTGCGTCCTCTCGGGGGGAGTCGGCCGGGCGGCGCGGGCATCGCCTTCGATGAACCGCCGAACGCGCGGGTCGGTCGTCTCTTGCAGTTGGGCCACCGTACCGTCGAAGATGATTTGTTCTTCGTCGCGGCCCAGTTCGGCCAGGGGATAGAACATCACCACGCGGTCGGCCACCTTGACGACCGTCTTCATGTCGTGCGTGACGACCAGGCTCGTGAGCGGCCGGCCCTGGCGAGTTTGCAGGATCAATTCGTTGATCACGTCGCTCATGACCGGGTCGAGGCCGGTCGTCGGCTCATCGTAGAGCATGACTTCCGGGTCGAGGGCGAGGGCGCGGGCCAGGCCGACGCGCTTGCGCATGCCGCCCGACAACTCGGCCGGCTTCTTGGCTTCGACCTCGGAGTTGAGGCCCACTTCCAGGAGACGTTGCCGGACCCGCTCGCGCATCTCGCGCTCGCTGAAGCGTCGTTGTTCGCGCAATCCCAGGGCCACGTTTTCGAAGACGGTCAGGCTGTCGAACAACGCCGCTCCCTGGAAGAGGAAGCCGAAGCGCAGTCGTTGTTTCGTCAGGTCGCGGTCGCCGAGGGTATACAACTCGCGGCCATCGAACAAAGCCTTTCCCGTGGTCGGGCGGAGCAGGCCGATGACGAGCTTGAGGGTGACGGTTTTGCCGCAGCCGCTCTGCCCGATGATGGCCACCGTCTGATTGGCGGCGATGCCCAGATCGATGTCGCGCAGCACGGCTTGCGAACCGAACTGGACGGAAACGTCGCGCAATTCAATGAGGTGTTCCGCGGAACGGAGGGTGTCGAGTTTTATGCGCCGCGCCATGGAGGCTCCCGCCGCGCCGGCGATCATATGATCCGGCCGCCGGCGACTGGCCAAATGCGGTCGTACAGGGTGTTCATGAACATGGCCAGAAAGAAGTCGAGGGCGAGGATGGCGATGAACGAGGCCACGAACGATTCCGTCGCCGCTTGCCCGACCCCCTCGGCCCCCGCTTTGCTGTTGAACCCGCGATGGCAGCTGATGAGGGCGATGGCGGCCCCGAAGAAGACCGACTTCACCAGACCGGTGTTGATGTCCCACAAGCCGACGTAATCGGCGGAGTGCGCCCAATAATGATGGGCATCCACATGATAGATCTTGACGGTCAGGAAGGCGCCGCCCGCGACGCCCATGACGTCGGCCAGGATGGTGAGCAGCGGAATCAGCAGCACGCAGGCCAGGAAGCGCGGCACCACCAGATAATGCACCGGGTTGGCGCCCAGGCAACTCAGGGCGTCTATTTGCTCAGTGACGCGCATGGTGGCAAGCTCGGCGGCCATCGAGCTACCGACGCGGCCGGCGAGCATGGTGGCCGCCAGCACGGGGCCGAGTTCGCGCACCACAGATACGTTGATGAGCGAGCCGAGTCGCGTCGCCAACCCCAGCTGATGGAACTGGCTGTACGCCTGGACGGCGAGGACCATGCCGATAAAGCCGCCGGTGACCATGACGACGGTAACACTGCGGACGCCGACGAAATAAGCGGCCGCGGTCAGCGTGCCGTGGCTCGGCCGGCGGCGCACGGTCCACAGGACTGCCTGCGCCGCGAACAGCGCCCAATCGCCGAGCAGAACCAGGGCGCCTTCGGCCCGGTCGCCCAGGCGCGTAATGAAGTTCGGCGAACGGGCCGTCATCGTGGTCTCCGGTTCTTATCGACGCTTACCTTGCTATTAGTCGGCAACCGTACCCCGGTCGCCGCACGTGAGCGTGGCAACCAGGGCAAGATTTTCCGTTGCCCGTGCCGCTTCGACCGTTCATTCCGCGCCGACCCGGCTGGCGTGAATGGGCCGACCACCGCGCCATTCGATCCAAAGCATGGCGTTGCGGTCCCAGGTAAAGCCCGAAAAATTCGGCTCGGGCGGCGCGAACGAATGCACGACGTAAGGTTGCCCCAGAGGAAGCACGTCGAGCGGCTCCGCGTCCCGCTGAGCGGCCCGATAGCGCACCGCCAGCAACTCCTGCTGCCCCGCGAACAGGACGAACAGCCCGACCACCGGCAGCAGATTAAACGCGCCGCCCAGCAGCTGGCGAATGCCGAAGAAGCCCATCAGGGCGGCGAACACCACGCTCAGACCGGCGGCCACTTCCGTGGCGCGTAGGTGGCCCAGCAGTGGCGCCAGCACCGAACGCAGCACCCGGCCGCCGTCCATCGGGAAGGCCGGGATCATGTTAAAGCCGATCAGGAAGACGTTGACGAACAGGAGAAACAGGCCAAGCAACGTGGCGAAAGAGTAATTCTTTAGCAACTCCTGGATTTCGCCGTTCTGCACCTGTGCGATTACCTCCAGGTACTTCAGCGGGCCATCGACAACCGGGTAGACCATCACCCAGGTCAACAGCAGGGCTACGATGACGACATTGACCATTGGCCCCGCGATGGCGATGCAGAATTCTTCCCAGGGCTTATCGCTCATGCGTTCGAGGCGCGCCACGCCGCCGATGGGCAGGAGCGTGATGTCGCGCGTGCCGATGCCGAAGCGCCGCGCCGTCAACGCATGGCCATATTCGTGCAGCACGACGCAGGCGAACACCGAGATGACTGTGGCGAGTGCGAACAGCGCCGCGGCCCCGCCGCCGCCTCTCGCCGTGAAATAGACGATGGCCAGCAGCACGAGAAAAGTCCAATGGACGTATATGCCGATGCCAAACGCCTTGCCGAGTTTCCACGAACCCAACATGGTGTGTGCCTTGTCCGTTAAAGAACGGGCGAGAGGATTGGATGCACGATGGCACCCTTTGTCATTTTAGACGCGCGGGGCGCCGAAAAGGCGCGGCAATCGGCCGCGGCGACGTTTCGCGTCCGCCCCGAACCTCTGGATGCCTTTCCCTACTCTAATAATGGCGGGGTCGGGGCGCGTCACCCACGGGGGGCGGCCGGCCGCGACCCCTCCACCGGGAGGACAGCCATGAATCGCAAGCGTAAAGAAGCCCGGCGCAAGACCTCGAGCGTCCGCGTGTGGGGACACGACGAGGCACGCCGCGCGTTGCCCTATATCACGTCCGTCATGCGGTCCTTGCGCGAACACTGGATCGACGCCCAGAACCACGACCGCGCCGCCCACGTCCTGGCCGCCCAGCACGGCCGCCCTGACCGGGAACGCCTCATTGCCGAGGCCGAGGAAACCCGCTTCGCCCGCGAGGCGCAAGACCGCTTCGCCGACGACATGGAAGAGCTGGTCGCCCTCGACATCTACTGCACCGACCCCATCCGCGGCGAAGGCGTCATTCCCTTCGTCCATGAGCAGAAGCTCGCCTGGTATCTGTACGATCTCTTCGCTCCCGACGATTTGCCCCACTGGCGTTACCACAGCGATACGGCCGACATCCAGCGTCCCATCGCGGAACTGGCGGAGGAGACGCCGCGCGTCGCCTAAGTGATCGCAGGGGCGAGCGGGGGAGCGTAAGCCCCCCGTGGATTTGCGACGAAGCACCACGGGGGGCTTTCGCCCCCCGCTCGCCAACTTTCTCAATGCAGAATGACGGCCGTCGCAATCGAGAAGTAGATGATGATGCCGGTCACGGCCACGACCGGGGCCACGAAAGGCCTGGACGCGACTCCGGGGTCGAAGCCGAGGCGCTTGAAGATGAGCGGCAACATGGCTCCGACCAACGTGCCCCACAAACAGATGCATGCCACGGAAATGCCGATGACCAGCGCCAGGTCCCAGCGGCTTACCGCCTCGTAACGCACGGTGCAGCCGGCCGGAAACGAATAAACGCGGAACTCGGGATCGGTCCTGTCGTCCACCTCGAAGGCCGCGCCTGCGGGAATGACGACCTCCAGCGTCCGCTTGAGCGGATTGGGCATGAACTGCACCGTCGTCGGCGGCAGTTCCAGGGTCGCTTCGTTGTGCGTGGCGGGCATGACGGCGTTTCGTGGCACCTTGGCCACCCAGGCGGTTTCGCGCTCCTTGGTGTCGCCGCGTATGTCCTTGGGCGTCAGGGCGCCGCGGACGAAGCCAATGGCCCCCAGCGTCAGGCCGAGCGCCAGGCCCATGAACAATTCGTGGCGCAATACCCACAGCCAACGGCCGATTTTGACCTCGCCCAGCGCTAAAGAACGCGTGATCAGCGTGGCGGCCTGCGAGCCGGAGTTGCCGCCCGTCGAAATACACAGCGGCACGAACAGGCTCAGGACCACGACCTCGGCGATCGCTTCCTCGAAGTGGGCCAGCGCCGTGAACGTGAACAATTCCGCCAGGAACAAGACCGAAAGCCAGCTGGCGCGCTTGAACCAGATCGTGGAGAACTTGGCTTCGAGGTAAGCGCCTTCGATGGGGGCGACCGCGCCCATGCGATGCACGTCGTCGGTCGCCTCCTGCACGACCACGTCGATGACGTCGTCGTGGGTAACGATGCCCACCAGGCGCCTTTCGTCATCGACCACGGGCACGGCCAGCAAGTCGTAGCGGGCCATCTCCTGGGCCACCGTGCCGCGCTCGTCCGCGACCTTGACGCAGACGATTTCCTTTTCCATGATGTCGCGGATCAACGCTTGCCGTTGCGCGACGATCAGATTGCGCAACGACACCACGCCGAGCAGATGGCGCTGGTCGTCCAAAACGTAGATGTAATAGATCGTCTCGCTCTTGGGCGATAACAACCGCAGACGGTCGAGCGCCTCGCTGGCCATCAGGTTGGCCGGCAGCCAGGCGTAGTCGGTCGTCATCAGGGCGCCGACCGAATTCTCGGGATACTTGAGCATGGTGGCGATGTCGCGGCGATCGGCTTCGTCGACGAGGCGCAATAGGCCCTCGGCGACGCGCGGCGTCAGGCGGCGCAAAAGCTCGGCCCGGTCGTCGTGCGACATTTGCTCGATCAGCTTGGCCATGTGCGCCTGGCCGGTCCCTTCCACCATCTTGATTTGCCAATCGATGGGGAAGTACTCGAAGATGGCGGCCTGGTTGCGGATGCCGGTGTGCTGCAGGAAGCGCCAGGCTTCCTCCACGTCCAACTCGTCAGCGAGTGTCTCGGCGACGGTGGCGGGATGCAGCGTTTCCGAAAAGGTCTGCATGCCCTTGTCGTCGCCGTCTTGCAGCATCAGGCGGACTTCAGGACCGAATAAGGGATGAGCCATAGGGAGTGCGGAGGGTTGAGGGTGAATGTGCCGAGCGCTCCCGATTCCCCTTCGCGGCATTCAGCACTGAATAGTAAGGTTGTCGATTAGCCGCGTGCCGCCGAACTGGACGGCCGCCGCGAGCAAGACTTCGCCGCGCAGCACGTCGAGCGGCCGCAGCGTCTCGGCATCGACCACGGCAACGTAATCCAGCACGGCGCCCGGCGTCGCCCGGATGCGCTCTTCAAAGGTACGGCGAAGGGCCGTTACGTCGCGTTCGCCGGCCTCTATTTTACGCCGTACCTCCTGCAAGCCGTGCGCCAACACCAGCGCTTGCCGCCGCTGGTCCGGGTCAAGATAGCGGTTGCGCGAACTCAACGCTAGGCCGTCCGCTTCGCGTACCGTAGGACAGACGCGCACCTGCACGGGCACGTCGAGATCGCGCGCCAGCTGGCGGATGATGCGCGCCTGTTGCGCGTCCTTTTGGCCGAAATAGGCGATATCCGGCCGCACGATGTTGAAGAGCTTCAAGACGACGGTGGCCACGCCGCGAAAGTGTCCCGGCCGGGCCGCGCCGCACAGGCCGTCCTGCAATCCTTCGACCTCGACGAAGGTGCGGAAGCCGAGCGGGTAGATTTCGCTGGCCTCGGGAGCGAAGACGATATCGACCCCCTCGGCGGCGCAGACCACGAGGTCGGCGTCGAAGGCGCGCGGATAGCGGCCAAAGTCCTCGGTCGGCCCAAACTGCGTGGGGTTGACGAAGATCGACACGACGACCTTGCCGGTCTCGGCACGCGCGGCACGGCACAGGCTGGCATGGCCTTCGTGCAAGGCGCCCATCGTTGGCACGAGGCCAATGGTCAAGTCGCGTTCGCGGCCGGCGGCGACCGCCTGGCGAACGGCGTCGATGGTGCGCGCGACGGTCAACGTCATGGCGTGCTTCGCTGGTTGGTCAGCCACATTTCGAGGTAGGAGCGCCGCTCCGAGGCGCCCAGGCCGAGTTCGGCCGCCAGCTTCATGACCAGCGCTTTCGCCGGTTCGAGTTGCTCTTCGGCCGTCACGATCTCGACCTCGACGAACGAGCCGACGCCGTCCACCTCGTCGAGGCAAATCTCCACGGGATAGCCTTCGCGCTGGACTCGATAGATACGGCGATGCTTGCGGACGATGGCGACAGGCCGGTAGCCAAGGTGTCCCAGCAGCTGCAAAAAATCGCCGGCAGGGCGGTCGCCCTCCGCGAGCGGCACCTCGACTTCGGTGCGCGTTTTCGTCTGGGCGTCGCGCTTGGGGCCTTTGTAGGTCACGAAATTGGTGGGCCCGATGCGGCGCAGACGCAGCGCCTCGTCGGTGCGGGCGAAGTCGCGGTCGGGGGCGTTGTGATAGTGGTCTTCCTCGCGCAGGGGAGCCTCGGGGATGGCGCCCCATGCGCGCAAGCGCTGCTCAAGGGTTGTCGTGTCGGCGGCCGAAAACTTCATTTCGACTTCGAGCATAACGCGGCCCCCCGATCCGTCGAGTGCTAGAATCAAGGCTATAGTTGGCTTAGCGATCCGCGCGGCTTTGGCGAGAGGAGAAGTCCGTGGCCGAGTTCCATACCGTGGGCCAGGTCGGCGACCTCGCCGACGGCGAAGGCATGACCGTGACCGTCGGCACCAAGATGATCGCCGTCTTCCGCGAAAAGGAGCAGTTCTTCGCCATCGACGACATGTGCCCGCACATGGGCGCGTCGCTGAGCGGCGGCTACGTGGCGAACGGCGTCGTCACCTGCCCCTGGCACGCCTGGCGCTTTCGGCTCAACGACGGCGCCTGGGCGGACAATCCCCGTATCAAGATCGGCTGCTACGCGGTTCGCGTCGAGGGGGAAGCGATTCAGGTGGAGGTCTAGATAGCCGAACCCGCACCGTTCTCCCCATCCGAATCTTTTTGTCAAACCGCCCCCCTTGCGCGTACAATCTAGATATTCCCCCGATTTCTCCTCTGAGCGACATCATGAAGCTCTTCGGCTCTCTCGGTTTAACCTTGAGCTTGACGCTTTGCGTCTCTCCCGCCGTGGCTGCCGACGACGCGGCGGCCGACGACGGCATCACCGTCCTGGCGCGCGGCCCGGTCCACGAAGCCTTCGCCGCGCCGACTTCCTCCAAGCCCGAGCCAGGTCCGATCGCTCCCAAGAAGCCGCCGGCGCCGGTGCCCGAAGTGCCGCCGGACGAAAAGCCCAAGGGGCAAGACGTGCAATGGATCCCCGGCTACTGGGCCTGGGACCTGGAGACGAAGGATTTCCTCTGGGTCAGTGGCGTCTGGCGGGCGCCGCCGCCGAATCGCAAATGGCTGCCGGGCTACTGGTCGGCCGTGGACGACGGCTATCAATGGACGGCCGGCTTCTGGGCGCCGGCGGCGCAGACCGATTTGCAATACCGCGACGCGCCGCCCGCCACGCTCGACAACGGTCCCAACACGCCGGACCCCGAGGAGGCGAGCGGCTACGTCCCCGGCCTCTGGCTCTGGCGCGACGGCGCCTGGGTCTGGCAACCCGGCTCCTGGAAGCCGTATCACGCCAACTGGACCTGGACCCCCGCCTGCTACAACTGGACGCCCAACGGGTATGCCTTCAATAGCGGCTACTGGGACTACCCGCTAGAAGATCGCGGCTTGTTGTTCGCGCCCGTGAGCTTCAGCCAACCGTTGTGGGACAATCCGGGCTGGAGCTTCACGCCGAGTTACTGCGTCAACACCGGCGGCTTGTTCTCGTCGCTGTTCTTCGGCCCCGGATTCGGCAATTATTGCTTCGGCAACTACTATGGCCCCTTCTGGCGGGCGAACGGTTTTCGCTCCTGGTCGATCTATGGGCCGCGCTTTCACGACTCGCTCTACGGCCATGCCGCGTGGAGCAATCGCGTCAATCCCGGCTGGGGCCAGGGGCTGCGCAACGATTTCAATGCACGCTTCAACAATCCGGCGCTTCGGCCGGCCAGAACTTTGGCGGGCCAGAATGCCCTGCTCCGCCAGGGAAATAACACGAACGTGAACAACCTGCGCCTGGTGTCGCCGCTCAATCAGCTAGGCGCGCGGACGCCGTTGACGCGCCTCTCGCAGGCTCAGCGCACGCAAGAGCGCACGGCCGCCCGCGACTTGCAGCAGGCCAGCCAGGCGCGGCGCGGCTCCGAAACGACCGCGGGGCGATTGGGGGCACCGGGCCGGGCCGGTGTCGGCCGTCTGGAGATGCCGGCACAAGCGGGCTTGAACCAGAGGCCGGCGCAGGCCGGCAACGCGCCGGGAGCGGGTCGAACGTCATTGAATCCAGGACAAAATGGGCCGGGGACGACGATGCGGCCCTCCCCCGGAAATCCGAATCGGCCGCTGGCGGCGACGACGCCTACGCCGGGCGGACCGAATCGGCCGCAAGGTACGGCGAACCCGACGCCGGGCAATCCGAATCGGCCGCAAGGTACGGCGAACCCGACGCCGGGCAATCCGAATCGGCCGCCAACGGGTTTGAATCCCGCGAATCCTCAGCCGAATCGCCCGCCAGTCGCCGCGAATCCGCAATCGACGCGGCCGACCACGCCGACGACTCCCCGGCCCGCGAACGCGGCGCCGTCCCCTCGACCGGCGGCACCGCGTCCCGCTGTCGCGGCGTCTTCCGTCATGCCTTCGCGCCCGGCGCCTTCGCCGCCGGCCATGCACTCCGCGCCGCCGCGTGCATCCGCGCCATCGTTCAATCCCGGTCGTGGCATGTCCGCTGGCGGAGGCAGTCGCCCCAGTGGTGGAGGGGGGCGACCCGGCGGCGGTCGTCGCTAGACGATTCGCCAATAGAACAGGGCG
>JBBSES010000122.1:0-10300 GCA_038239465.1 Gemmatales bacterium | reverse complement strand
GTCGTCCTCGGCATGGTGCTGCTCTATCACTTCGTTCGCCGGGAGTTGGGGCATCCCCTCTACGGCTTGATAGCGATGGCCTTCTTCGGCGTCACCACGCAGTACGTCGAGGCGGTCTCGTGGTTCTCGGCCAGCTTCGCGTTGCTCGCCCTCGATACTTTGTTGTTGGGATTGCTTGCGGCCCAGCGCTATCGGCAAACCCAGGCTTTCGTATCGCTGACCCTCAGCGCCTTTGCCTGCGCGCTATCGCCCTGCTGGTTCGCCAGCGGCATCCTCGCGGGGCCGTTTTGCTCGCTCTACCTGCTGCCCTTTTTCGGCGCGAAACACGGCGGCGGGCGTTCGCTCTTCATCGCAGGCGTGCCGTCGCTCGGTACCGCGGCGTTCCTGGCGGTCAGCGTGCCGCTCGCCGGCCGGCGCATCGTGGAACTGGAACATTACGGCGGCATGACGCTCACCGAGGTGTTTCGCCCTCTCGTCGGCCTGGAATACACCGCCCGGTCGTTGGTCGATAACCTGCTCCTCGGCACCTTCGGCATCGGCGGCGTCAACTGTCCCCTGCCTCTGGTCGGCATCCTGCTTCCCTTGCTCGCGGTCCTGGCGTTGTTGGCCCTGTGGTACGCCCCGTCGCTTCGGTTCGTCGTCCTGGGACTGGCCTTCATCCTGGTGAGTTATGTCCTGATCTATAGCGCCCGCTCCTCCTGGGGCTACGAGCGCGTCAGCACCTGGGGCCGCTATCAGCTGTTTCCCCAGCTAGGCCTGACGCTGATCGTCTGCGGCGTGCTGCCGCGCTGGGAATGTTGGCTCCTCGGTTTGTCGTGGCTATCGCTCTTCGTCCTGGCTCGCGTTTTCGAGGCGATCTTCGTCGTGCAAGTCGCCCGCGGCCTGGGCGACATTTGGCATCCTCAGCAAGGTCTTGATCTCAGCCGCGTCGAGCGCGTCGATGCGAGTTGCCGCGAACACGGCATCACCGCCGACGCCGCCCGGCAAGCGCTGCCGCCGTGGGTCATTACCCATAGCAGTGAGCGCGTCAATGCCTGGGAATTGCTGCACGGCAGCGACCGGCCCACCGTCACCGATCCGGCAACCATCCGCCGTCTCCTTCAAGACGAAGCCCCTTGAAGTCGCGTCCCGCGGCGCCTATCATTTCATAGGTTCCAATAAGGACTGAAAATTATGAAAGCTCGCAAGGCCGACCCGACGCAGCGCCTGCAAGACGTGGAAGACCACTTCGTGGACCTCTGGGACACGATGAGTTCGCTCTGGGGCATCAGCCCGACGATGGCCCGCATCCACGGCTTGCTCTTCATCACCGGCGAAGCGCTGTCGATGGACGACATCATGGGCCGCCTGGCGATTTCGCGCGGTAATGTGAGCATGAATTTAAGCAAACTGGTCGAATGGGGCCTGGTCCGCCGCGTCCACAAGCGCGGCGACCGCCGCGACTATTACGAATCGCTCAGCGACGTCTGGGAAATGTTCACGCTGGTAGCGCAGCAACGCAAACGCCGCGAGATCGACCCAGTGTTGAGCACGCTACGCCGCTGCCGCGAGGAGTTGTCGCCGGTCGTCGAAGGCAACCCCGCCGAGGCAGAGGAGGCGCGCAACCGTTTGCAACGAGTGACCGACCTGTTGGAATTCCTCACGCTCATGGAAGGGTTGGCGCAGCGGTTTTTCGAGAGCAATCAGGGGTTGCGCATGGCGGTGGGGTTGTTGGAGGAGAAGGGGTAGGGATGGAGGAAAGATCGCACGAACTGGCGGGACTAGCGCGGCGTCGAGACTCAATGTTGGAGTCTCGTAGCTGAATTCGCCAAAATTCAGCCCGCGACGCCTTCCCGACGGGAACCCGAAAATTTAGCCTGGACGCCCCACTAGCGCCGCGGCACGCCGTATCGCTTTTCTTTCTCCGCAACGCACCTCTTGGGCTACACATCCCTCACCCGCACCCGCTTCGGCCCAAAGGCCACCAACCGCATCGGCAAGTTCTTCAAAAACGGCACGCGCGGCAGCACGCGCAATTGCCACGGCATTTGAAACGGCTTCCCTGAGTCCAGCGCCGGGGCCACGATGCGATCTTGCATGAACGCCTGAACCTTCTGGATGAAGCGCACCACCCACTCGCGGCGGCGCTGCAGTTCAGCGAGGTCGGCCGAGCGAACGCGGCCTTTGCGGATCGATTCCGTCAGCTGGTTAGCGGTTTCGACGGCGTCCTGGATGGCGTAGTTGATGCCGATACCGCCGACGGGGGACATCACGTGAGCGGCGTCGCCGATGAGCAGGAGGCCCGGCTTGTGCCAGCGCTTGACCATGCTCGATTCGACCGACAGCACGGCGAAGTCGTGCCAGTCGGCGTCGGGCATGATGCGCTCGGCCAGCCAGGGAACGAGGGTAGCGATCGATTGCCGAAATGCGGGCATTCCAGCCGCGCGGACCTTCTTGTAGCCGTCTTTGGGGAAGATAAAGCCGCCCTGCCATTCGTCGTCGCGTTCGAGCAGGACCAACATGCGGCCTTGGCCGATGTAGGCGGTTTCGACGCTCGTCGGATCGGACGCCAAACGCGGCACGCGCAGCCAGAGGACGTCCATGGGCGGCGAGGTGCCGACGGGAGTGAAGCCGGCCAGCTGGCGCAGTTTCGAGAAACGGCCATCGGCGGCCACGGTGAGCGGGGCGCGCACCTCGTGCCAGTGGTTCTCGTGGTCGCGGTAGCGCACGCCCCGGACGATGCCGTTGTCCTCCGCCAGGCGCTGGACGTTGGCTCCCATGACGAGGTTGAAGCTGGGATAGCGTTTCGCTTCCTCGGCGAGAAAGGCGAGGAACTTGGCCTGGGCCAGGATGGCGATGTACGGAAAGCGCGTGCGCAGGCCGGAGAAGTCGCCCAGCTTGAAGCTGCCGTGGGCGGTGCGGAAGGAGAAGGCGCGCATTTGGCCATGCGGCAGTTGCAGAAGGCGGTCGGCCAGGCCGAGTTGATCGAGGATTTCCAGCGTCGAGGGGTGAATGGTGTCGCCGCGGAAATCGCGGTCGAAGTCGTTGTGCGCTTCGAGGAGCGTGACCGGGACGTTCTTACGCGCCAGGAGCAGGGCGAGGACCATGCCGGCCGGGCCGCCGCCGACGATGACGCAACTCGTTTGGCGAACGTCAGCGGGTGTTCCGGAGGCGGTCATGCGTTGGCCCTGCCGATGACTTGATGGACTGCAACCATTGTAGGGCCCGGGGACGAAAGGCCGGAGAAGTAGAAGCCGCGAAGCCGGGAAGGAGGGCGGATGAAGGCAAATCTTCGCCAAATCCCCATGCCATCACCATAAGATTTTTTTATGCCGATGCTTCTTGATATTAGGAATACCGTTGCTAAGATGCCTGCATGAATCGTCCCCGGCCGCCCTCGTTGGAATCCTTGCAGGTCTTTTGCGACGTGGCTCGCCACCGCAGCTTTTCGCAAGCGGCGGCGGTGAACGGGGTTTCGCAATCGGCCGTCAGTCAAATCGTGCTCGCTTTGGAAGAACGGATCACCGTCCAGCTGGTGGACCGCTCGACCCGGCCACTGCAGCTGACGCCGCTGGGCAAGCGCTATTACGAAGGCTGCAACGCCCTGGTGGAGCAATACCGGGAGTTGGAGGCGTCGATCCGCAGCGCCCAGACGGAGATCGACGCCACGGTGCAGGTGGCCGCCATTTACTCGGTGGGCCTGGGCGACATGGGGCATTACGTCGAACGCTTCACGGCGCAGCACCCCAGCGCCCGCGTGCAGGTGGAGTACCTGCATCCCGACCGCGTCTACGAGCGCGTGTTGGAGGGAACGTCGGACTTCGGGCTGGTGTCGTTCCCGCGCAAGTCGCGCGACCTGAGCGCGCTGCCTTGGCGCGAGGAGCCGATGGTCTTGGCTTGCGCGCCCAAGCATCCGTTGGCCCGTAGCAAGGCGGTGCGGCCTCTGGAACTGGCGGGACATCGCTACGTCGGCTTCGTGCGCGACCTGGTCATCCGCCGGCACGTCGATCGCTTCCTGCGCGAGCAGGGGGTGACGGTGGACGTGGTCATGGAATTCGACAACATCGAGAACATCAAAAAGGCGATCGAGATTTCGGCGGGGGTGGCGCTCCTGCCCGAACCGACGCTGCGCCGCGAGGTGCAGGCCGGCACGTTGGTCGGCGTGCCGCTGGCCGGCGCCCGGCTCAGTCGGCCGTTGGGCATCATCCTCAGCCGGCACCACAAATTGACCTCGACGGTCACGCGCTTCATCGAGCTTTTGCGCCAGGCCGACCCGGCCGAGTCGCCGCACTACGCCGATTGGAACGGAAAAACTAGCCAAGCGGCCGACGGCAACGGCACGCAAAAGGGTAAGCGAACCTCCCGCGCCTCTACCAGGACGTAAGCGACATGACGCATCCAAGGCTTCCCGGCAAGCAGGGCCTCTACGACCCGCGGCACGAACACGATGCCTGCGGCGTCGGCTTCGTCGTCGATCTGAAGGGCCGGCGCTCGCACGCGCTGGTTGCGCAGGGGCTGCAAATCCTCAGCAACTTGGAGCATCGCGGCGCCTGCGGCTGCGAGGTCAACACCGGCGACGGCGCCGGCATCTTGATCCACGTGCCGCACCACTTCTTCATGCGCGAATGCGCCCACATCGGCATTCCGCTGCCGCCCGAGGGGCAGTACGGCGTCGCTCTCGTGTTCTTGCCGACGGACGCCGACGACCGCGAGGCCTGCGAGCAATTGTTCGAGGAGATCGTCCGCGAGGAAGGGCAAGCGGTCCTGGGCTGGCGCGACGTGCCGACCGATAACTCGATGATCGGGCCGACGGCGCGGTCGACCGAGCCAGTGATTCGTCAGCAGTTCATCGGCCGTCGCAGCGACGGCCCCAAGCCGGTGGCCGTTGACGACCTTGCCTTCGAGCGCCGCCTCTATCTCATCCGTCGCCGCGCCGAGAACGTCGTCCGCGCCTCGGGCGTCACGCAGCGCGGCATGTTCTACGTGCCGAGCCTTTCGTACAAGACGATCATCTATAAGGGGATGCTCAACGCCGACCAACTGGGGCCGTACTTCCCCGACCTGCGCGCCGCCGAGGTGGAAACAGGGCTGGCGCTAGTCCACTCGCGCTTCAGCACCAACACCTTCCCCAATTGGGCGCGGGCGCATCCCTATCGTTATCTCGCGCACAACGGCGAGATCAACACGCTGCGCGGCAACATCAACTGGATGAACGCCCGCCAGGGACTCTTCGAGTCGGCGCTGTTCGGACCGGACGTAAAGGAGTTATTGCCGATCATCGACGCCGACGGCAGCGATTCCGCCATGTTCGACAACGCCCTGGAGATGCTGGCGCTGACGGGCCGGTCCTTGCCACATGCCGTCATGATGATGATCCCCGAACCGTGGACCGGCGACGAGCACATGGAGGCCGACAAGAAGGCATTCTACGAGTATCACTCTTGTCTGATGGAGCCGTGGGATGGGCCGGCGTCGATCGCCTTTACCGACGGCCAGATGATCGGAGCCGTTCTCGATCGCAACGGCTTGCGGCCGTCGCGCTACTACGTCACCACGGACGATTTGGTCATCATGGCCAGCGAGGTCGGCGTCCTCGACATCGCGCCCGAGCGCGTCTTGCGCAAGGGTCGGTTGCAGCCGGGGCGCATGTTCCTGGTGGACACGGCGCAGGGCCGCATCATCGCCGACGAGGAGATCAAGCACGGTATCGCCCGCGAGAAGCCGTACGCGCAGTGGCTGCGCGACAACCTGATTTCCCTGGACGACCTGCCCGCGGTGCCGCCGCCGTCCGATCCCGATCATGCCACCGTACTGGAACGGCAGCAGGCGTTCGGCTATACCTCGGAAGACCTCAAAATTCTGATGGCGCCGATGGCCGCCGACGGCAACGAAGCTCTCGGCTCGATGGGCAACGACGCGGCGCTGGCCGTCCTCTCGGATCGGCCTCAGCTGCTGTACAACTACTTCAAGCAACTCTTCGCTCAGGTCACGAATCCGCCCGTCGATTCCATCCGCGAAGAGATCATCATGTCGATGGAAACGACCATCGGCCCCGAAACCAATCTCCTGGAGCCGACTCCCGAGGCCTGCCGGCAGATCAAACTGCATTCGCCGATCCTCAAGAATCACGAACTCGACAAGCTGCATCAGTTGGAAGGGCTAACCGCCGGCCGCTTCAAGTCAATGACGCTGCCGACGCTCTTCCGCATCGAAGGCGGCGCCAAGGGACTAGAGCGCACCCTCGGCGCCCTGTGCCGGCAGGCGAGTACCGCCATTCGCGCTGGGTATCACTTCATCATCCTCTCGGATCGGGCCATCGATAAAGAACGGGCGCCGATACCGGCGCTCCTCGCCGTCTCGGCGGTGCATCACCATCTCATCCGCGAGGGGACGCGCACCAAGGTCAGCCTCGTCGTCGAGAGCGGCGAACCGCGCGAGGTGCATCACTTCGCGCTGCTCATCGGCTACGGCGCCGGGGCCATCAATCCGTACCTGGCGTTTGAGACGCTCGGCGACATGATCCGGCACGGCGTTTTGACGGGAGTGGACCACGAGAAGGCCGTCAAGAACTACGTCAAGGCGGCGACCAAGGGCGTCTTGAAGGTGATGTCCAAGATGGGCATCTCGACGGCGCAGAGCTATTGCGGCGCCCAGATTTTCGAGGCGATCGGCCTGAACCGCGACTTGATCGACAAGTACTTCACATGGACGCCGTCGCGCGTCTCGGGCATCGGCCTGGACGTGGTCGCCGCCGAGATCAAGGGACGGCACGACCGCGCCTTCCCGAAACGGCCCGTCAATGGCCACACGCTCGACGCGGGCGGCCACTATCAATACCGGCGCGACGGCGAGTATCACCTGTTCAACCCGGAGACGGTCCACAAACTGCAATACGCTTGCCGGTCCAACAACTACAAGGTCTTCAAGGACTACAGCAAACTCGTCGATGACCAGTCACGCCGGTTATGCACCCTGCGCGGCCTGTTCGACCTGCGCTTCGCGGAACAGCCGATTCCCATCGAAGAAGTGGAATCGGTCGAGTCGATCATGAAGCGCTTCAAGAGCGGCGCCATGTCGTATGGCTCGGTCAGCCAGGAAGCGCATGAAACCTTGGCCATCGCCATGAACCGCATCGGTGGCCGCAGCAACACCGGCGAAGGCGGCGAGGATCCGGCACGTTACACACTCGAAGCCAACGGCGACTCGAAGAACAGCGCCATCAAGCAGGTTGCCTCGGGCCGCTTCGGCGTGACGAGCGAATATCTGGTCAACGCCCGCGAGTTGCAGATCAAGATGGCGCAGGGGGCCAAGCCGGGCGAGGGCGGCCAACTGCCCGGCCACAAGGTCTACCCCTGGATCGCCAAGGTGCGCTACTCGACGCCTGGCGTGGGCTTGATCTCGCCGCCGCCGCACCACGACATTTATTCCATCGAAGACTTGGCGGAACTGATCCACGACCTGAAGAACGCGAACCACCACGCGCGCATCAGCGTCAAGCTGGTAGCCGAGGTCGGCGTCGGCACCATCGCCGCCGGCGTATCGAAGGCCCATGCCGACGTGGTCCTTATCAGCGGCCACGACGGCGGCACCGGGGCGTCGCCGCTGACGAGCATCAAGCACGCCGGCGCCCCGTGGGAACTAGGATTGGCCGAGACGCATCAGGTACTGGTCCTCAACGACTTGAGAAGCCGCATTGTCGTCGAGGTGGATGGCCAGCTGAAGACCGGCCGCGACGTGGTTATCGGCGCCTTGCTCGGCGCCGAGGAATTCGGCTTCGCCACGGCTCCCCTCGTCGCCATGGGCTGCGTCATGATGCGCGTCTGTCATCTGAATACCTGTCCCGTCGGCGTGGCGACGCAGGATCCGCGCTTGCGCAAGAAGTTTACCGGCGAGGCGGAACACGTCGTCAACTTCATGCGCTTCATCGCCGAGGAGGTGCGCGAGTTGATGGCCAAGCTCGGCTATCGGTCGCTGACCGACATGGTCGGCCACAGCGAACGCCTGGAAACGCGCGCCGCCATCGACCACTACAAGGCCAAGGGGTTGGATTTCTCGCAGATCTTGTATCAACCGCCAGTGCCGGCGCACGTCGGCCGATTCTGTACCCAAACGCAGGACCACGGCCTCGACAAATCGCTCGACAACACCACGCTCCTCGCCTTGTGCCAACCGGCGTTGGAACACGGCACGCCGGTGTCGGCGACGATACCAATTCGCAACGTCAACCGCGTCGTCGGCACCATCGTCGGCAGCGAGTTGACGCGCCGGCACGGAGCCAAGGGACTGCCGGACAACACGATTCAACTGCATTTCCAGGGGTCGGCGGGCCAGAGTTTCGGTGCCTTCGTGCCGCCGGGGCTGACACTGACGCTGGAGGGAGACGCCAACGACTACGTCGGCAAGGGGCTTTCGGGCGGCCGAATCGTCGTCTACCCACCGACCGGCTCGACGTTCCCCGCCGATGAAAATGTCATCATCGGCAACGTCGCGCTCTATGGCGCGACCGCGGGCGAGGCGTTCATCCGCGGCATGGCGGGCGAGCGCTTCGGCGTCCGCAACAGCGGCGTCACGGCCGTCGTGGAAGGAGTCGGCGACCACGGCTGCGAGTACATGACCGGCGGCCGCGTCGTCGTTCTGGGCACCACGGGCCGCAACTTCGCCGCCGGCATGTCGGGCGGCATCGCCTACGTCTTCGACGAAACCGGCGACTTCACATCTCGGTGCAACGGCGAAATGGTCCAGTTCTTCAAGCTCGAAGATCCCGCCGAGATCGACGCACTGCAAACGCTCATCCGCCGCCACGCCGAGTTGACCAAGAGCGAGAAAGCCTGGAAGCTGCTGGCCTTGTGGGAAGAAACGGCGCCGAAGTTCGTCAAGGTCTTCCCCAACGACTATCGCCGAGTGATCGAGACGCAAAAGCGCTTCCTGCAATCGGGCCTGTCGGACGAGGGAGCGATCATGGCGGCGTTCGAGGAGAACTCGCGCGACCTGGCGCGGGCGGGGGGTAAGTAGCCATGTTCGGCGACGGGCCTCTGACGTTCCATGAGTTCGCCATGCGCGAACCGCTGCCTTTAGCGACGATCCACGATGCCGTCCTGGAATTCCTGCGCGGCCGCAAGGACGCCGTGCTGTTTGGTGCTCAAGCGGTCAACGCTTACGTGAAGGAAGAGCGCATGACGCATGACGTGGACATCGCATCCACGCGCGTCCCGGAGTTGGCGGACGAGTTGCGGGAATATCTTAACGAGCGTTTCAATATCGCGGTTTGCGTTAGCTCTATCGGGGACTTCAGTGGTTGCCGAATCTATCAAGCGCGCGAGCCACGGAATCGACACCTGGTTGATTTGCGTCTCGTAAAAAAGTTGCCGCCGGCGAAGCTGGTGGAAAATGTGTTGGTGGTCGCGGTTCCAGAGTTGATTGCCAACAAAGTAACGAGCATGGTGCGTCGCGCCCGTACGCCGAAGAGTTTCACCGATAGGGCCGATTTGTTTCGCCTCTTGCTGGCGTTTCCAGAACTCAAAGAGGAAGTGGGGCCGGTGGCGGAACGGTTGGAGGCGGCGAGAGCAAACTTCGAGGTTCTGGTTGCTTGGAAAGAACTCGTGGCCACGCGGATTGAAGCCGAAGAGGAAGACGACAAATTCGCGCGGTAAACGAAGCGCGGACAGCAGCGGAGAGCAATCCATGACACCCACGGCATCGTCCCCTGCGAAGCGCCTGTCGTCGCCGGATCACATGCAGCTCCCGTGCGACGACGGTATCCCCGTGAACAACTCGCTGGAACCGTGGCAAAATGCTCTATTGAGCGAGGCCATCGAGCCCGTGTTGCGGCGACGACACCCTGACGGGGATTATTTTGTCGGCATGGATGTCGGCATTTACTGGCGAGAAATCGAGCCACCGTTGCTCGGCGCCAGGTCTCCCGACTGGTTTTATGTACCCGACGTGCCCCGGTTGCTCGACGGCGAGATGCGCCGCTCTTACGTGATGTGGCGGGAGTTGGTGCATCCTTATATCGTTCTCGAGTTCGCCTCGCGAGATGGCTCGGAGGAGCGCGACCGCACGCCTTGGCAGGGGAAATTTTGGATTTACGAGCGCGTCATCCAACCGGCCTTCTACGGAATCTACGAACGCGACCTCGGACGTGTCGAGGTCTACCGGCACACGGAAGATCACTTTACGCCCGTCGAGCCAAACGCTCGGGGCCACTTTGCTTTGCCGGCACTGGGCGTGGAGCTTGGCATCTGGCAGGGTTCCTTCATGGGGTACGAGTGCCCCTGGCTCCGCTGGTATGACGCCACGGGTTCCTTGTTGCCGGCAGCTG
>JBBSES010000121.1:0-10306 GCA_038239465.1 Gemmatales bacterium | reverse complement strand
CAGCCAGTCCTCGGTGCAGACCTTGGTATCCAGGGTGAGGCGCTTGCCCTTGGGCAGTTTGTCGTTCTTGGCGTCATCGAGCAACAAGCCGAAGGCGAGACTCGTGTATGCCTTGGAACTGGAGTAGATGTTGAACGGGGTTTCCTTGGTGCAGCCGCGATACCATTCGCCGACGACCTGGCCCTTGCGGATGACGAGCAGGCCAGTGGCTCCTTCCGCGGCGGCGTTATGTTCCCAGGCGGCGGCGAGCTTGTCCCAGTCAATGCCGGCTTGCGCGATGGCTTCCTTCTGCTTGGCGTCAGGCGGCCCCTTCTCGGGCAGCAGCGACCGCCAGCCGCCCTTGGATTCGGCGGGCGGGAAGTAATCGGTCAGTTTCGGCTTTTCCTGGGCCGATACGAAGGCCGGCAGAAGGAAAAAGCCGGCCGCGGTAAGGAGGCAGGAGTATGCGCGCATGAAAAATATCTCTTCAAAAGAGTTAGGCGCGGCGACCGCGTCGTTCATTGCTTGTCGCGTTTCATCTTCATCTTCGGCAGCGCCTTTTGCAGTTCCACGGCCATCGCGTCTTCGACCTTGATGCCCGAAACGTCGAGCGCCGTCAGTTTGCTCAGCCCCTTGAGGTTGTCGAGACCGGCGCCCGTCACCTTAGTCTTGCTCAAGTCGAGTTGTTGGAGTTCGGGCAATTCCTTGAGGATGGCGAGAGCGGCGTCGCCCACCTCGGTGTAACTCAGTTCGAGCTTTTGCAGCTGGGTCAAACCCTTTAATTGTTCCACGCCCTTATCGGTGATCTTGGTGAAATTGAGAGTCAACTCCTTGATTTGCGTCATTCCCTTGATGATTTCCAGGCTGGCGTCGGTCACTTTCTTGTTATTGGAGAGCGACACCTCGCGGATGGAGGGCAGCGCTTTCAAGAGGGCCAACGCTTTATCCGGCTCCTCGCAGGCGGTCAACTCGACGCCGACGAACGGTTTGCCGGTCGCCTTGAGGTCCTGGTAGAGACTGCCCTTAAGTTTCTCGATCTCCTGGATGGCCTGTTTCTGGGCATCGCCGCTGGGGACGGGATCGACCGGCGTCTCCTTCTTCGTGGCGATCGGCTTGGTGTCGGGCAGCTTCACGACTTCCTTGGGCTTGGTGTCGAGCGGCTTGGTTTCGAGAGGTTTCGTTTCCAAAGGTTTGGTGTCGGTGGGTTTGCTCTCGGTCGGCGATTTGGTGGTGTCGAGGGAAGCGACCTCCTCGGTAGCCGGCGCGGGCCGAGCCTTGGCCTTGGGTTTACCCCGTCCGCAGCCGGCGAGGGTGCCGAGGCCGACCATCAAGACCGCGAGCAAGAGCAGGCGCATGAACAGGCTCCTTGGGGAACGCTCCACGAAGCGTCGCTAAACGAGGCGTCGCCAGACGTTGAATGCTACCGCGCCCGCGCGCGGGCGGCAACGAAAAGGCCCGCGGCATTGCCGCGGGCCAATGAGTCGCGGTCGCCGAGGTTGGCGTTACTTCTTGGCGACGAACAGGCCGTCGATCTCGTCGTCGGCGAGCTTGGTTTTGCCGTCGTTGGTGTCGATGATGAGGACGGTGCCGCTGGGCGTCAGCCAGACGAGATGGCTGCCGAGGCGGAACACTTCCTTGACCTCCTTGTGGCGTTCAAGGATGCGGAAGTAGGCGTCGCTCATGGCCTTGACGGTGACGGCCGGCGCCTTGGGATCGTAGCCCTCGTCGATCCAGACGCCGCCGATTTCGAGCAGATTTCGCGCGCCGACGCGGCGCAGCGCGGTCTGGCTCAATCGCGATTGGTTGCGCAGGTTCTGGGTTTGCAGAGACAGGTCCACGCCGAGCTTGCCGTTCTGCACGTTGGCGTAGTCGCGCTTGGCGAAAGCGGCGCGGGCCTTGTCGTAAGCGTCCTTTTGCGATTTGGCGTCCTGCACCGCGTCGCGCTCTTCTTTCGACAATTGCTCGCCGGCCGGGAGGTTCTTGTACTTGCCTTCTTCGAAGAGTCCGCGGTTGGCGGCCAACTCGCCCGGCTTGGCCTGATTTTGCTTGGCGAAATCGCTGACTTTCAGGGGCGCTGCGCCCGGAGCAGTGGCGGTCAGGGCCATCGGTCCCTTTTCCAGCCCCTTGCGGTTGCCGCCAAAGGCGAGCGGTCCTTCGGGGACGATAAAATAGCTCGTGTAAGGCGTGGTGATGCCGTACTTCTTGGCGAGCGTCACGACCTCATCGACCATTTCCTTCTTCTCGCCGTTGACGCGAATCTGGTCGAGGAGATAGCCGACCTTGCGGCGTGCCCAGAGTTGTTCGACGAACTCGCGCTCGTCGCCGGTGCGCTCGGCGAAGTTGACCTTGTGGGCGAACTCCTTGGCGTCCTTGCCGACGTTGCCGGTCAGCTTCACCTCGGCCAAGCCGTGGCCGCGATACCGGCCGAGGACGACGAGTTGCCCGCCCTGGAAGAGATCGGGCAACTGCTGCGGGTAGACTTCTTCGAGGTGGACGTCCGGGCCGACGTTCAGCTTCAAGTTGGCCAGCACGGGCAGCGAAATCTTGTCGTACAACCGGCTCACCTTGGCCTCGATGTCCTCGCTCGGCCGGACGTAGGTGCTCAAGGCCCGCGTCTGCTCGGCGAGGCGGTCGAGGAAGCTGGCGTTGACGTCGTCGCCGACGCCGAAGGTGAAGATGCGCGTGTTGGCCAGGTTCTTGGCTTGCACGTTCTTGAGGATTTGCTCGGGATTCGTCACGCTCACGGAGGGCATTCCGTCGGTGAAGAAGATGATGTTGAACGTGCGCGTCGGGTCGTCGCTCCGCATTTCCAGGGCGGCGAGCAGGGCGTCGTTGATGTTGGTCCCCTTGACCACTTCCAGATCATCGACCCACTTCTTGGCCTTGGCGACGGCGTCCTTGTCGTTGGCTTCCAGCTTGTCTTGATACTTCGTGATATTCGCGGAGAAGGTCAACATGCCGAAGCGGTCTTTGGCGCCGAGGTTGCCCAGGCAGAACTTGAGCGCCTTTTTGGCCTGCTCGATCTTGACCCCCTTCATGCTGCTGGAGGTGTCGAGGACGAGGACGGTATCGCGCGGCACCTCGAAGTCCTTGGGCATTTGCACGTTGGGCGACACGAGCATGAGGAAGTAGCCGCCGTCGTCTCCCTGGGGCCGATGGGTCAGCACGGTGACGCCGACATCCTTCTTGCCCTGCGAATAGAAGAGTTGGAAGTCCTTGTCGAGCATCCCCTGATTGCGGCTAAAGGCGACGGTCGCCTCGCGGTCGTTG
The DNA here is from genome assembly GCA_038239465.1 of Gemmatales bacterium. Taxonomy (GTDB): domain Bacteria; phylum Planctomycetota; class Planctomycetia; order Gemmatales; family Gemmataceae; genus JBBSES01. The sequence goes on along the minus strand of JBBSES010000121.1, from coordinate 7,057 downwards.
ACGCGCTTGATGTCGATGGCGTGCGTCGGGCTATAGACGTTTTGCACGGCGTGCTGCGATTTGATGGTCGCGTTGATGGCGAATTCATCGAGGGTGCGCGTTAGGGCGCCGTCGGCCTTGAGGGGATAGGTGTATTCGACGGTCTCCCCTTCGCGCGGGGCGACGGCGGTGTAGCTGAGCGCCAGCTTTTGATCGCTCTTGGGTGCGATGGCCGGGACGCGGACGCGGAATAATCCATGACCGACGTAGTCGAGCAGGGCCGCGTTCCGCGTGCGCCGTACCAGCGAGGTATAGATGTCGCGCGCCTTGGCGGCGTCGATCAATTCTGCCTTCACTTCCTTGCCGTTGACCGTCATGGAGAAGCGGTTGATCGCGGCGCCAGCCGGCACGGGGAAGACGTAGGTCGCCTCCAAGGTCGATTCGGTGTGGTTGCGAAACGCCTGTTCCACGCTTGTGACGGCCACCTGATCCTCGATGGCGATATTCACTTTATGGCTGAGCATCGCCAGGGGCGACACGTCTTTGTCCTCGGGCAGCAAGACGCCGTGGGCGGCCACGGGCGCGGCGCTGGCCAGGACCAGTGTCACAATGGAGAGAAAGCGGCGCATGGAATCCCCCTTCGTGGAACGGTGGCGCGTTTCGTCGTTACTTAGACGAGAGTGAGGGGCGTCGGGTTGGGATCGCGGTAGAATTCCTGGCGAGCGGAGTCGCGAAAGCGCCCCGAGTGCAGCCCTGTCAATATGCACTTGGGGCGCTTACGCGACCCCGCTCGCCGCGCGCCGTTGACTCCAACCGACGGGCCAAGTACCCTTCCAGAAGCCGTGTTTCCTCGAAGCGGAGTCCTTCATGGCCATTGCCATCAATTTCGATAAAGCCAAAGCTCAGCACTACATCGAGTGTCTGCGCACCGGCAAGCCGATCGCGGGGGCGCAATCGCCGGACGACCACCTCGCCCTGGCCGGCGCCTGCTTCTTCATGGCCATGAGCGAAGGCTCGCAGCTGCAGCAAGCGGTCGATTGGTCCAAGCTGGCGCCGCGCTTCCAGCAGGACACCGACGAGAACTTCATCCCCGATATCCACAACGCCATCGAGTATTACGCGCAACTCACCCTGCTCGTCGTCGGCGAGGAGTACGACGACACCTTCGATCCGACGCATCATGCCATCGTTGTCATGGACAAGGGCAAGAAGACCGTAATTCCGCTCGACGGCATGCGCGACGATTCGGAAGAGGAGTGAGCAATCGTGGCCATCAACATCGTGGCCCTCAGCGACCTGCACGGCGTCCTACCCGAAATTCCCGCTTGCGATCTCGTCCTCATCGCGGGCGATATCTGCCCCACTGCCGATCACGACATCGCCTTCCAGGCGGAATGGCTCGACACCGAATTCCGTCGCTGGCTGCAATCCTTACAGGCCGAGCAAATCGTCTTCGTGGCTGGCAATCACGACTTCGTCTTCGAGCGCGAGTCATCCCGAGTGCCGCGCGACCTGCCGGCGGTCTACCTGCAAGACGCCGCCTTCGTCTGGCGCGGCCTGAAAATCTGGGGCACGCCCTGGCAGCCGTGGTTCTTCGACTGGGCTTTCAACCTGCGCGAGCCGGAGTTGGCCCTGCAATGGAATCTGATCCCGGCGGATACCGATATCCTCGTCCTGCACGGGCCGCCGCGCGGTTTCGGCGATGGCGTACTCCAGCGGGGCGGCGTGCGCCATACGGGATCGCCGTCGTTGCTGGCGCGAATCGAGCAGGTCTGCCCGAAACTCGTCGTCTTTGGCCATATCCACGAAGGCCGCGGCGAGTGGCGCATCGGCGATACGCTGCTGGCCAACGTCACCATCCTGGACGAGAAGTATCGACACGTCTATCCGCCGTGGCAGTGTTCGCTCGAATGAGGCGGTCACTCGCCATTGACCATGGATGGCGGGGCTGTTATTGCCATTCGTGAGGGATCGACGAGGACTTCGCGGCGTCCGTTCGCGCCGCCCGTTCGGCGGGGGCTTCCACAATTCCGGGGGCATGAGGCCCTCAGTCAAGCCAGGGAAGATCATGGCGAAGAAGACCGCTCTCATCACCGGGATCACGGGGCAAGACGGCAGCTACCTGGCCGAGTTCTTGTTGGACCAGGGATATCGCGTCGCCGGCATCGTCCGCCGTTCCAGCAGCGAGAACTTTCAGCGCATCGAACACCTGCGCGACCGCATCGACTTGCACCAGGCCGACCTGCTCGATCAGACTTCCCTGGCCCAGGTCGTCGAAAAGACGCGGCCGGCCGAGGTGTACAACCTGGCGGCCATGTCGTTCGTGCCGACAAGTTGGGCGCAGCCGGTGCTGACCGCGGAATTCACGGCCGTGGGCGTGACGCGCCTGCTCGACGCCGTGCGCCAGTATTGCCCCGAAGCTCGCTTCTACCAGGCGTCGAGCAGCGAAATGTACGGCAAAGTCCGCGAGACGCCGCAGCGCGAAACGACGCCGTTTCATCCGCGCAGCCCCTATGGGGTGGCCAAAGTATACGGTCATTACATCACGGTCAATTACCGCGAAAGCTATGGCCTCTATGCCTGCTCGGGCATCCTGTTCAACCATGAGTCTCCGCGCCGCGGTTTGGAATTCGTGACACGCAAGATCACGCACGGGGTGGCCCGCATCAAGCATGGCCTCGACACGGAACTGCGCCTGGGCAACCTGGACGCCAAGCGCGATTGGGGCTTCGCGGGCGACTACGTCCGCGCCATGTGGATGATGCTGCAACAGGACCAGGCCGACGATTACGTCATCGGCACCGGCGAGACGCACAGCGTCGAGGAGTTCGTCACCCTGGCCTTCGACCGCGCCGGCCTGGACTGGCGCAAGCACGTCGTCATCGACCCGGCCTTCTATCGGCCGGCGGAAGTCGATCTCCTGTTGGGCGACCCGGCCAAGGCGCAGGCGACCCTCGGCTGGCGCCTGGAGGTCAGCTTCGAGCAGCTGGTACACATGATGGTCGATGCCGATATCGCGGCGCTGGGAAGCGCGAAGGGACGGCGCTTGGCCGCGTAAGGATTGGCGAGCGTCGGCGCTCTACGCCTCGACGCTCGCCATGCAATTGCATTATTCTCCCGCCATTAATACACATCCCGCTGATACCGCTTCGCCTTGGTCAAATCCTTGATATACGCCTTGGCCGCGTCGGCCGTCATGTGCCCTTGCTCCTCGACGATGGCGTGCAGCGCGTGGTCCACGTCGAGGGCCATCCGTCTGGCGTCGCCGCAGACGTAGAAGTGGGCGCCCTCTTGCAGCCAGGCCCATATCTCTGGTGCCTTTTCGCGCATGCGATGTTGGACGTATATCTTCTTTTCCTGATCGCGCGAGAAGGCCAAATCGAGGCCGTTGAGGACGCCGTTCTTTTGGTACTCTTCCAACTCTTCCTCATAGAGAAAATCGCAGGCGCGGTGTTGGTCGCCGAAGAAGAGCCAATTCTTGCCCTTGGCGCCGGTGGCGGCGCGCTCTTCGAGAAAGGCGCGGAAGGGGGCGATGCCGGTGCCAGGGCCGACCATGAGGATGGGCGTGTCGCCGTTCGCGGGCAGGCGGAAGCCGTGCGACGGGTGGACGAAGACGCCCACCTTTTGCCGGGGTCGCAAACGCTCGCTCATGAACGTGGAGGCCACGCCTTTACGCACGCGGCCGCTCTTGCTGTAGCGCACGACGCCGACGGTGAGGTGGACTTCGTCGGGGTGTGCCTTGAGGGACGATGCGATGGAATAGAGGCGCGGCTGTAAGGGCGCTAGGGCGGCGATCATTTTCGCCACCGGCGGCCGGGCGGAGGGGAATTGTTCCAAAAGATCGAGGACGTCCCAGGCGGCGAGGATGCCGTCGGGGTCGTTTTCCAGCAGGGCGCCCAGGGTACCGGCTTCAGAAGGATCCCTGGCGCTCTTGGCGAGGAGGTCGGCGAAGCGGTCGCTGATCTTGGTGATGACGAAGTTCTGGACCAGGGACTCATACGAAAAGACGGTGCGGCCATCCGGCAGGGCGATGAGTTCGTCGCCGCGCGCCCCCATCGCCTTGAGGACCGCTTCCACCAGGTCGGGGCAATTCTCCGGATAGACGCCGAGGGCATCGCCCACCTCGTAGGACAAGCCGCTGCCTTTGAGGTTGAAGGCGACGAAGCGCACGTCCTTCTCGGAGCCGCGTTGGGTCAATGGCCGACAGGCCAGCAGCGGCGCCGGGAACGGATGCTTGCGGTCGTAACCCGGAGCGGACGGGGCGGCGACGGTTTCCTTGACGGCGGCGCCGTTGCCGTTGGCGTGGCCATTGGTCGAGACGGCCGGCAGCGACGAGCGTTTGGCCATCAGTTCCTTGAGCTTCTTGGCGGTGTCCTTGCCGCCGGGCGAACACTTGGTCAGGTCGGTTTCCTCGCCGGAAGCGATGGCTTCGGCGTAGCTCTTACACAGGTGGCCGCATGAGCCGCAATCGAGCTGCGCCATGCTGGCCATCAGCACGCGCTCGAACGGCTTTCCCTCCGCCAGACTCAGGCGTTCGTCCATCGACAGCGTGGCGTCGTGCCAGGGAAACTCTTCCTCCGCGGCGGGCGGCTGCGGAGCGGGGGCGGCAACCGCGGCGCCGTTCGTATACGGCAACGCGGGAGCGGCACCGTTGGTCGGGAGGAACTGCGCGACGCCGCGGTCGAGGTTCAACATGCCGGCGAAGAAGCCGTTGAGCCAGGCGCGCTGGGCCGGCGAGAACGGGGCGCTTTCGGGAAGCACGGGAATGGCCATGACGTTCACCTCGCGGCCACGGCGGCCGATTCGAAGAGCGATTGCAACTGTTCCGTGGGATGACGGCGGACGAAGCCGAGAAACGATTCGTCGGACCCTTGTCGATGATCGAGATAGGCGCGCAGCATCTTTTCGATGAGCGGCGGCGCGTCGCTAGCGGTCACGCTCCGGGCCACCTCGCGGCCGATGTGGGGCGTAGCGCCGTAGCCGCCGCCGACGTAGACGTGGTAGCCATCGACCATGTCATCGCCGACTTCGACCTTGACGCCGAGCAAACCGATATCGCCGAGGTAATGCTGAGCGCACGAATTGGGACAGCCGGTAACGTGGATGTTGATCGGCTGATCGAGGTTCAGCCGCGACTCCACGTAATGGGCGATCTCCAGAGCGTGGCGCTTGGTGTTCGAGGCGGCGAACTTGCAGCCGGCGTTGCCCGTGCAGGCGACCAGGGCGCCGCGGATGTTGCTCGCCTCATGGTGGAAGCCAATGGCCTGCAGCCATTCCTTGACGGCCGGGATCTTCTCTTGCGGAATGTCGGAAATGAGCAAGTTTTGCCACACCGTCAAACGCAACGTACCGCTGCCGTGCCGCTCGGACAGGTCGGCGAGCGACCGCATTTGCTCGCTCAACATGCGGCCGACGGGTAAGACGACGCCGACGTAAAACAGCCCCGGCTGCGACTGCGGATGAAAGCCGACGTGCCCATGCCGGACGACCGGCGGCCGCGGTTCGCAGTCCTCGCGGGGAAAGCGCGTCATGCGAAACGGCAGGTGCTTCTCCGTCTCTTCGACGTACTTGGCCAGGCCCCAGCGGTCGAGGACGTATTTCAAGCGCGCCTTCTTGCGGTCGGTGCGATCGCCGTTGTCGATGAAGACACGGACGACGGCCGCCGCCACGGGCACGCATTGCTCCGGCTTAAGGAGAACGCCGGTATCGCGGGCGAAGTCCTTGTGGCCCGAGATGCCGCCGAGCAACAGGCGGAAGTAGACGCCGGCCGGTGCGGATTGCCCCTCGGTCACCCGCACGGCGCTGAAGCCGATATCGTTGCTATCTTCCAGGGCACTGATGGATCCGCCGCCGTCGAAGGCGATGTTGAACTTGCGCGGCAAACCATACATCTCGCGGTGATTGAGAATGGTATGATGCATCGCCCGGGCCAACGGTTGCGTGTCGATCAACTCTTGCGGATCGATGCCGGCCGTCGGGCTGCCGGTGACGTTGCGAATGTTATCCGCCCCGGAGCCGCGATTGATGATGCCCAACTCGTGCAACGCGGTCAAAACTTGCGTGCCTTTGGAAGCCGGTATCTCGCGCAATTGGAGATTGGCCCGGGAAGTGATATCAGCGTAACCGCCGGCGCAGGTGTCGGCGAGGCGGGCGACGCCGCGCAGCTGATGGGCTGTGAGAAAACCGCCGGGCAAGCGCAGCCGGCACATGTATGAATCCTGAACCGGGGCGACGTGGAACAGGCCGTGATATTTGAACGCGAGGAGGTCTTCCCCCTTGGGAAACCGGCCGCCGTCGCAGTGCTGCTGCAAATCGGACCACATATCGAGCGGATGCTTGCGCCGCTTGGCCTGTTCCTGCGGTGTCAGCTTCTTGCCCTCAGCGACGACGCGGTTTTGCGCCTGCCAGCCGAGGGCATCGGGGCCGACGGGCACTTCCTCGGCGGCCGCCGGCTTGGGATCGGCGTTGCCCGTCCAAGGCAGCTGCAAGCCGAGCGTGCCCGCGAACGTGGGCAAGCCGCGCTGGGACCGCGCCAGGTCGGAGCCGCTCAGAAAGCCTTGCAGGTACTCCTTTTGCTCCTCGTGAAACTCGTCCGCACTGCTCATACAGGCCCTTCGGCGAAGACGGGGTGCCGGGTCGAAGATTCGAGCGTCGCCTAACCGTGAATCCTGAAAAGTGGGCAGAGGGGGTGAATACAAACAGCGTGCCATGTGCGCGGGCATTCGGCGGAATGAACGAATAGCGAGATGTAAAATATTGTAATGAATTGGTTTATGGAAATCTAAGCCACCAGCTCGGTCGCGGAGAGTTGCCCGTTGGCGAGATCGCCGCCTGGTTTACGGGCGAAATGTGCCCGGAAAACTAGCTATGTGCCGAGGGTTTGGTGGACGGAATCGGTGGGATGGATTGACGGAGGCGTTTGACACCCGCGACGGGTAAGGCGTTCGGCGGGTGAACAATTACCCGCCTATAATTTTCAGCGGCCGGATGGTGATATCGTACTTGGGTAACGCTTTCGACCGCTCCAGTCGAGCCTCGATGGGCTTCATCTGGGCCTTCGTCAGCCGCACCCCGTCTT
>JBBSES010000120.1:0-10351 GCA_038239465.1 Gemmatales bacterium | reverse complement strand
TTTTCTTTCAGGGCAACCGTTAAACCAATTCGCGCATCGGCCGGTCTTCGATGAGGTACTGCGGCCGGCCGCTCGGGTCGGGGATGCTGGCCAACTCGGTATTGATGCCGAGGTTGTGATACAGGGTCGCCATGACTTCGCCGAAGGTGACGGGCCGGTTGGCGGCGTGTTCGCCGAGGCGATTGGTGGCGCCGATCGCTTGCCCCGTCTTCATGCCGCCGCCCGCGAGCAGGGCACAGCTGACTTGCGGCCAATGGTCGCGGCCGGCGTCCTTATTGATGCGTGGCGTGCGCCCAAACTCGCCCCAGGCGATGACGCTCACGTCGTTCAACATGCCGCGCGTGTCGAGGTCTTCCACCAGCGCCGTGAACGCTTGATCGAGCTTGGTCCCATGATCGCGGACGAGGTCGAAGTTCTTGCCGTGGCTGTCCCAGCGGCCAAACGAAAGCGTAACGACGCGGGCGCCGGCTTCCACCAGGCGGCGGGCCATGAGCAGTTGCTCGTTGCAGGTGGGGGCGCCGTCGTACTGGAATTGATACGGCTTGCCGTCGCCGTAGCGGGCACGCACCTTGGCCGGCTCGCGGTCGAGGTCCAGGGCTTCGAGCAGCTTGCTGGAGGTCAGCACGCCTAGGGCACGCTCGGTGGCCGCATCCATGCCGCGGACGGCGCCGGCGGCGTCGATGTCGCGGCGCAGGCTGTCCATGCTGCTCAATAGCTGCTTGCGGTCGGCGAGTTGATCGAGGCCGATGTTCGGCTTGAGATTGGCCATGCCGATGCCGTCCGGCTTGAACGGCTTGTAGGCGGCGCCAAGGAAACCGGGCTGACCGGGATCGGCCCAGGGCATATGGCCCGTCGCGTTGGCCAGGCCGACGAAGGCCGGCACCGACGGATCGACCGGCCCCTGCAATTTTGCGACGGCCGCCCCGAGGCTCGGCCGGCCGCCCATCGCGGCTAACGCCGTATGCTGCCAGCCGGTCATGCACTGCACGGCGTAATGGTTGCCGTTGGCGCCGACGATAGAGCGGATCACGGCGCACTTGTCCATCATCGCCGCGATGCGCGGGAAGGTCTCGCCGATCTGAATCCCCGTGACCTTGGTGGCGATCGGCTTAAATTCGCCCTTCACGTCCACCGGCGCTTCGGTCTTGATGTCCCACATGTCTTGATGGGGCGGTCCGCCGCCCAAAAAGACGTTGATGACCGCCTTGTGCCGCGACGACGAACCGGCATGGCTCTCCGCGCGGAACACGTCGGCGAGCGACAGGCTGGACGCGCCCATGCTGAGGGCGCCGATTTTCAAGAAACTACGCCGCGACAGGCCGTCGCACATCCGGGTTTTTCGACCGAGAAGGGTCAACATGGCAGGAAACCCCGTAAGCGGTGGGAGGCGGGAGGAGCAGGCAAGAAGTAGCTGAAGCGTAAAACGCGGACCCTCGCCTGTCAAGCGGATTATCGGACGCGATTATTGTTTATAGTTCGCGTCCTCCGCCGAAACGAAGGAGCAGAGAGTCGAATGACGGGTGGAAATGGAAGAAGAGACGGGCGGGGCGACGTGGTATTCGCGCTTCGGCGCGGCAAACGAAAGCCAAATCAGTTCACGCCCGACAATAGATTCGATAGATGTTGCAAATCGGCCGGCTTGGCCACATGGGCGTCGAAGCCGGAGGACGCGGCGCGCCGCTTGTCCTCGGGCGCGCTGTAAGCCGTGAGTGCGACGAGGAAAATCGTTTCTCCCAGGCGGGCGCGCACTTGCCGGGCGACGGCGTAACCGTCGAGAACAGGCAAGCCAATATCGACCAACGCCACGTCGGGCTTCCACGAAAGGGCCGCCGCGACGCCGCGCTCGCCGTCGGCGGCCGTGGCGACATCGTAGCCCCATAGACCGAGTAAAATTCGGAGCGACTCTCGGCCATCGTTGTTATCCTCGATGACCAGAACGCGGCGGCAAGGCTGTTTCATCACAAACTCCCGTGAGGCATTTATCGATGATGTTCTTTCATCGAGTGAAATCGGCACCGGCTTCAGCAATTTGGGCGCTCGGCCGCGCCTTGAGGCGGGCGATCAGTCGGTCGCGCAACACTTCTATCACCATTTCCTTTTGGCATATCGACACCCCTTGCGGATATTGAACGGCAGCGTTCGCCTCCCGACAGTGGCCCACCAGGTCCGCTGGGTTCGCCAGCACGTCGCGGTAAGCGTCCAGGTTCGCACGAGCGGGATCGCCGGGGTCGATCACGGTAGCAGCCGCTTTCAGCACGGCTTGCCGAACGGCGTCCTGACGGGCCTCTTCCGGCGTGCGGCCGAAGCCTCGGCAGACGACCACGTCGCGCTCCTCCGCTCCGCCCACATCTTTGACGGGCCAAAAGAAATGAGGGAAAGCACTTGCCAATGATGGGAGGTGCAGCCCTTGCGACGCGACTTGCACGGTCAACGGCGCGACCACGCTAGTGAACAGCGTGAGGACGATGCTGCCAAACCAACCGCGACGATCTTGCGGCATGGCCGTTCCTCCATGAATAGGGTCGTAATCCGTGCCCTCTCTGCTTGGCTAACGTGTGATTATGCAATTTCAGGACCGTCTGCCGGACAAACCCCGCTTTTTTTATGCCTTGGGGCGTTGTGGGGGGTAAGGAATGCGCCTTTGGGGGTGGATGGGAAGGATCGGGCAGGCGCTCCGAGCAGTCCTGTTTACGTTTCGCGTCCTCCGCGCTCATCGGCTACAATCCCTTCGGAACTTCCATAGTTGTGTCGAGGGAGATCGTCCATGATTCTCGGCATCGAGATCGCCATGTTGATTGCCGGCGTCATGGCGCTGGCGACCGGCAAGTTCAGGCTCGGCAACGAGCGCGTCGTTCACCCGGGCGCGGCGCGGGTCGCCGGATTGGTCCTGCTGCTGCCGTTGCCCCTGGCGTTGGTGTTTGGGTTCGTGGCCGGGCTTACCCAGGCGGCGGCTGGCCGGCGTTTTGACCCGAAAGAGTGGCAGGGCACGCTGATGGTCGCCGTACTCGGCCTCACGGTCGTTTGCGCGGCGCTCGCGTTTTCGATCGCGCTGCTTGGCTCGTCGCGCCGACGCGAGCCTTCGGAGGATTCAAGACGCCTCGAACCGCCAACGATGCCGCGCGGCGCGGAAGAACCGATCGACGTTTTTCCGCTCGGCCCCGACGAGCGCGTGCAGCCGATGCCGTCTCTTAGGCCAACGCGACGGCAACCGCCCCTCGCCGTGTCGCCCGCGCGTTTTCCGGCACCAACACGTCAGCGTAAGCGTTCGGTGGGGCTCATCCTCGGAAGTTGGCGGCCTGTGCCGTTTTCCATGTGAGATCTCGTTGCGACTATTTCGTCAACGCGGGAAGTCGCCTCTCCGAAAGCCCCCGAACTTCTCGCCGCTGGCCACCCAGCCAGTGTACAATTGTTGCATGGCCACCGACCCCCTTTCCCTCTTCCTGCCGCCCGTCCAGCACTGGTTTCGCGCCACCCTGGGCGAACCGACGCTGGCGCAATGCCAGGGGTGGCCCGCCATCGCGGCGGGACGGCACACGCTCATCCTCGCCCCCACGGGTTCCGGCAAGACGTTGGCCGCGTTTCTCGCCTGCCTCGATGGTTTATGGCGGCAAGACCCGTTGCCGCGCGGCGTGCGCGTCCTGTACATCTCGCCCTTGAAGGCGCTGAACAATGACATCCACCGCAATTTGCAAGTACCGCTCGAAGGCGTCGTGCAAGCATCTCGCGCCCTCGGCCAGGAGTTGCCGACCATCGAGGCGGCCGTGCGTACCGGCGACACCCCCGCCGCCGAGCGACAAAAGCTGCTGCGCCGGCCGCCGCACGTCCTTATCACGACGCCGGAATCGCTGCATATCTTGCTCACCTCGCGCGGCAGAGATACGCTGCGCAACGTAAGCCACGTCATCATCGATGAGATTCACGCCCTCTGTCCCAACAAGCGCGGCGTCTTTCTGGCGCTGCTGCTCGAACGCTTGGCGGCGCTGAACCCAGCCGGCTTCGTGCGCATCGGCCTATCCGCGACGCAACGGCCGCTCGATGAAGTCGCCCGCTACCTCGGCGGCCTGGAGGAAACGCCGGACGGCTTTCGCGCCCGGCCCGTCACCGTCATCGACGCCGGCCTGCGTAAAGACCTCGACCTGCGCGTCGTCTGCCCGGTGGAAAACTTCGGCCCGCTGCCGGAGAAAACCATTTGGCCCTCGATCTACCGCCTGCTCGCCGCCGAGATTGGCAAGCATCGCTCGACCATCGTCTTCGCCAACAATCGCCGGGCGGTGGAGCGGATCACTGCATGTTTGAACGCGGAAGCGGAAGAGGTGGTTGGTGATTTGTGGTCGGTGGATGGAAAGAAAGAATCGACCATACCTGAACCGAATATTCCTCCCTCACCAACCACCAACCACCAACCACCAACCACCATTCTTGCCCGCGCCCACCACGGCAGCGTTTCCCTCGAAGTCCGCCAAGCGACGGAGCAGGCGCTCAAGGAAGGCCGGCTGCCCGCCGTGGTGGCGACGGCGTCGCTGGAACTCGGCATCGACATGGGCGCCGTCGATCTCGTTTGCCAGGTCGAATCGCCAGGCAGCGTGGCGCGCGGGCTACAGCGCGTCGGCCGCGCGGGGCACGTGGTCGGCCAACGCAGCAAGGGACGGCTCATTCCCAAGACCGCCGCCGACCTGCTCGAACAGGCGGTCCTCGCCAACGAGATGGCCGCCGGCCGCGTCGAGGAAATTCGCGTGCCGGTCAACTGCCTCGACGTACTCGCCCAGCAGGTCGTCGCCACGGCCGCCCTGGAACCGTGGGACGTGTCGGCCCTCTACGCCCTGGCGCGGCGCGCTTACCCGTTCCGCGATCTGACGCCCGCCACTTTCGATGCCGTGCTGGAAATGGTCAGCGGACGCTTTCAAGCGCGGAGCGCGGAACGCGGAACGCCGAGCGAAGAGGGGAAGACGGACGAGTTTCGGGCGTTGACCGCGCTTCAGCCGCGCGTCAGCTGGGACCGGACGCACAACCAGCTGCGGCCGTTGCCGGGGAGCCAGTCGATGGCGCTCATCAATGGCGGAGCCATTCCCGACACCGGGCAGTATGCCGCCGTCACCGCGACCGGCGTCAGAATAGGTGAGTTGGATGAGGAATTCATCTACGAGCGCCGCGTCGGCGATGCCTTCCTGCTCGGGACAAATGCCTGGCGGATCGACCGCATCGAGTCCGACCGCGTTTTGGTATCGCCGGCCCAGGGGGCGCCGGCGCTCGTCCCCTTCTGGCGCGGCGAGAATGTCGGCCGCAGCTACGACCTCGGCCAGGCCATCGGCCGCTTTCTGCGCACGCTTCTCGATAAGCTCGACGCGCCCGATTGTGGCGCCTGGCTGCAAGCGAATTATTTTCTCGACCCGGCGGCGGCGCGGAACCTGCGCGCCTACGTCGTTCGTCAATTCGCCGCCACCGGCTGTTTGCCGACCGACCGCACCCTGTTCATCGAGGCGTCGCGCGATCAGTTGGGCGACTGGCAGGTCATCCTGCTCAGTCCGTTCGGCGGCAAACTTCACCTCGCCTTGCGTTTGGCCCTGGAACATAAGTTGTCAAAGCGTCTTGGCTATCGGCCGCAATGCTTGCACCACAACGACGGCATCCTCATTCGCCTGACCGACACCGACGAGCCGATCCTCGACCTGTTCGACGGCCTGACGCCGGAAAACGTGTCGGCGATGATCCTCGACGAATTGGCCGATAGCGCCCTGTTCGCGCTGCGCTTCCGTCAGAACGCGGCACGGGCGCTGCTGCTGCCGCGCGGCAAACCGGGGCAACGGGCGCCGCTCTGGCTGCAACGGTTGCGTGGCCGCGACCTGCTGCAAGTGGCCCGGCGCCATCCCGACTTTCCCATCGTCGCCGAGACCTACCGCGAGTGCTTGCACGACCACCTCGACCTGCCGCGGTTGCAAGATTTGCTCGCTGAGATAGGTAAGGGCGAGATCGAGGTCAAGACGCGCCGCGCCGACGTGCCCTCGGCCTTCGCGTCCGGGCTGCTCTTCGCATTCACGGCAGTTTATATGTACGAGTTCGACCGCGCCGAGACCGATCGAAGCCGATCCAGCCTCGACCAGCAGCTGTTGGAGCAACTCGTCTCGCCGGGGCAGGCCGGCCCCTTGTTGGATGCCCGCGCCGCATATCAAGTCGAGCGGCGTCTGCGCGGCCTGGGGCAACCACCGCGCGATGCCACTGAGACGGCCGAATGGCTGCGCCGCCTGGGCGATTTATCGCCAAGCGACCTGGAAGGACCCATGGCCGCGTTCCTCCAGCAGCTCGAAGAAGATGGCCGGGCCACGCGACTCACTTTACCGGCCGGCCGCCAACCGGAGCGCTGGATATTGACCGAGGACGCGGCGCAGTACCGACAAGCTTTCGGCCTCGACGGGGAAACCACGGCCCGCGCCCGGCACGACGCGGCGGCGACGATCCTGGCGCGCTTCCTGGCGACGCACGCCCTCGTCGGCCTCGCGGACGTATTGGAGCGTTACCCCTTCGAGCGCGGCTGGGCCAAACGCAAGCTGGATGAATGGGCCAAGAGCGGTCGGTTGATCGCGGTCACGCCGAGTCAGCCCTCGGATTCCCCCGCCGTCTTTGCCGTGCCCGAAAATCTGGAGCAGGTGCAGCGCGGCACTCTGGCCCTGCTGCGCCGCGAGGTAATCACTTGCCCACCGCCGCAGTTCGCCGACTTCGTGCCGCGCTGGCAAGGGTTGCATCCCGAGACTCGCCGCGGCGCCGCCGAGGGGCTGAGCGCGGCGCTCGACCGCTTGCAAGGCGTGCCCCTTCCCGCCGATTCGTGGGAACAGGTGGTCTTGCCAGGCCGCGTGCCCGGCTATCAACCGCGCTGGCTCGATGCCGCCATCAGCGGCGGCGAATGGGTCTGGGTCTGCCAGGGGGACAGCGACATCGGCCCCGGCTTGCTCGCGTTTTGGCGCCGCGAAAACCTCGCTCAAGTGCCCGCGCCCGCCCCATCGGACGCCCTCGATCCTGACGCCGAGCGCGTCGCCGAACTCTTGCACACCCGCGGCGCCGCCTTCGTCCTCGACCTCGCGCAAGGCACCGGCCTGACGCCGAGCGCCGTGCGCCTCGCCCTTTGGAGACTGCTGCGCCGCCGCGCCGTGACCAACGATCATTTCGATGTGATTCGGCAAGGGCAGCGCGAAACGCAAGCAAATACGGCTTTTTCCGGCGCCCGTCCCCTCCTCCGCGCTCCGCGCTCCGCGCTCCGCGCTCCACGCTCGCCGGAGGGCCGCTGGTCGGCCATCGCCTGGGGTCATCCCGAGGCCGAGGCACACGCCGTCTTCCTGGCATCGCTCCTTTTGAACCGCTACGGCGTCGTCGCCCGCGAGCTAGCGTTAATGGACCCGACGATGCTGCCGTGGCGTCTGCTGTACGAGGTGCTGAGCCGCATGGAACTGGCCGGCGACGTGCGCCGCGGCTACTTCGTCGAAGGTCTTTCCGGCGCGCAGTTCGCCCTCCCCGAAGCGGTGGAATTGCTGCAGGACGCGGCGTTGCCCTCGACGGCCGCCGCCCCGGTCTTGCTCGTCCCTACCTTGGACCCGGCCAATCTCTATGGCTCCGGAGCGCCCTTCGATATCGCGCTGCTGGACGGTGGCACCCGGCGGCTGTTGCGCCGCCCTGGAAATTATCTGGTCCTCCGCGCCGGTCGTCCCCTCCTGGTGATCGAACAGCAGGGCCGCAGGTTGACCGCTCTGCCCAGCGCCAGCGGCGCGGACGTGGCCGCCGCCGTCGCCACGCTGCCGGAAGTGCTTGCCGCCGACAGGGGGCTATCAGCAAAGCACAAGCTCACCGTCGCGGAATGGAATGGGCAATCGGTGACGGCCACGGAAGGCCGCGAACTCCTCGAAGCCGTCGGCTTCGTGCGCGACTTGCAAGAGATGACGCTGTACGCGACTAGTGGTTGAATCACGGGAGGAAGAAGCCATGCCCGCATGAAGGACCAACTGGAAGAGATCGCTCGGATGCTCTCGGGCCTGATCAAGAGTCTCGCCAACCAGCAAAAGTAGTCCTCCGCCATCCATGCGATGCGGATGGCCGAAAGATCCTCAGTTCCTCACTGCCGCGTTATCTTCAGATTCGGCGCCGTCTTCTTGAGCGTTTCGAACTTGCGGCTATCCAGCCCCTCGCTGGCGATGATCACTTCCCGCAACTCGGTGAGCGGTTTCAGAGCGTCCAGCGATTGACCTTTGCCCGCTATGCCGGTGCCCACCAAATTGAGGCTTTGCAGTCCCGTCATCGTGCCAATGATGGCCAGGCTCTTGTCGCTGAGTTGTCCGGATCCGCTCAAGTCCAGATGCTTCAATTGGGTCATGCCGGCGAGTTCTTTCAGGCTGCTATCGAGAATTCCGGTCTGCCGCAGTTCCAGAGTTTCCAATTTCGGCAGCCGCTTCAAGTGCGGCAGCCCCGAGGTCAGGCTGCTCACCTGGCTCAAGTCGAGGGTCGTAAGGTTGGGCAAAGTCTTCAAATGCGCCAGCCCCTCGCCGGTCACTTCTGTCTGCCCGAGGAGGAGCGTTTCCAGGTTTGGTTGACCCCTGAGCCGTTCGAGGCCGGCGTTGCCCACCTTGGAGTTTCTCAGGTCGAGCGTTCGCAGCGCGGGAAAATTCTTGAGGGAGGCCAGCGCCTCGTCGGTAATGAGGGACTCGCCGAGGTCGAGGCTTTGCAGGGCGGTGAGCTTCTTGAGCTTGGCGAGGCCGGTGCCAGTGACGCTCGTATTGTTCAAATCCAGCGATTGCAGCGCGGTCATGTCTTGCAGTAGTTCGAGCGTGTCGTCGGAACGACCGCGGCCCGCCAGGGCGAGGTGCTTCATATGCGTGAAGCCCTTTAAAGGCGCCAGGCCCGCATCGGTGATGTTGCCCGTCTGCCGTAGGTCCAGCGATTCCAGGTTCGTCAGTCCGGCCAGCTTGGCGAAGCCGGCGTCGGCGATGCTGGTGCCGCGCAAACTCAATCCCTTTAGTTGCGTCAGCCCCTGCAAGTGATCGAGGTTGCGGTCCAGCAGATTGCTGTTGTCGGCGAAGTCGAGCCTTTCCAGTTCGGGAAACCACTTCAGCAGCATCAGGTCGTCGTCCGTGATCGTGCGCGGGCCGGCGTAATGGACGCCGACGACCGGATTGCCCGGCCGTTTGGGCTCGCGATCGACGACGGCGCTGATGCGCTGCAGTTCGGCGATGGCCTCGTCGGCGCTGTTGATACGGAGGGGCGCGGGGCCTGTTGGCTCGCTTTTGCAACCGACCAAAAGGACGAGCGACAACAGGGGGAACAGGGCGCTAGGTTTCATCCCGGCTTACCTCGGCGAAAGAGAGTGATGGATTTGGAGTATCCTACCATATGTGACGAGCGTTGGCGCGGTTCTCGGAGAGGCGTGAAAACGTATTTCGTGGCCGACGAGATGCACATTCCCTTTAACGGCCAACGCTGAGTTGCACCAGCACGACCAGCAACAGCCCGATGCTAATCAGGCTGTTGACCTGGAAGAATGCCTGGTTGACGCGCGTCAAATCGTCGGGGCGCACCAGCCAATGTTCGTAGACGAGAAGGGCCGCGACCGCCGCCACTCCGCCCAGGTAGATACCACCCAGGTATTCGCCCGCCACCCACGCCAAAAGCAAGAGCAGTACGACCATGAGGGCATGACAGGCGGCCGCCAGACGCAGGCTATTGGCGACGCCCAGGGCCGCGGGAATGCTGTGCAGTTTGGCCCCGCGGTCGAAGTCGGCGTCCTGGCAGGCGTACAGGATGTCGAAGCCCGCGACCCAGAACAGGACGGCCGAGCCGAGGATCAACGGGATCGGCAGATGCACCAGGCCGCGAATCGCCACCCAAGCGCCGAAGGGGGCCAGCAGCAAGGAGGCGCCCAGCCAAAAATGGGACAGGGCGGTGAAGCGCTTGGTGGTGGAATAGGCGCACAAAAAGACGAGGACGGGAACGGCGAGAAGGAGAGGCCAGGGATTGGGCGGGTCGTCCAGCAAGAACAAGGCGGTCGTCGCCACGAACCCCGCGGCGCTGAAGAGAATGAAGGCCCCCACCGAAGTGGGAGTCAAGATTCCCGCGGGAAGATGCCGGTTGGCGGTGCGCGGGTTCAGGGCGTCGAAGTGGCGGTCGGCCAGGCGATTGAACGCCATCGCCGCGCTCCGCGCGAACACCATGCACAGGAGGATACCGACCAGCTGCGGCCAGGAGAACGCGCCGCGATCTCGCCACGCCAGCGCGGCGCTCAGCAGCGCGAACGGCAGCGCGAAGAGCGTGTGGCTAAAGCGAATCATTTCCAGGAGCGCGCGCAGCTGATTCATCATCCACGCTATTCTTTTCTTCG
>JBBSES010000119.1:0-10421 GCA_038239465.1 Gemmatales bacterium | reverse complement strand
GACCTGGCCCGGCAAGTCAACGAACGCAGCCGGCAGCTGGTGCGCTCCGAACGTCTGGCGGGCGTCGGCTTCCTGGCGGCCGGCGTGGCGCACGAGATTAACAATCCGCTGGCCAGCATCGCCTTTTGCAGCGAAGCGCTGGAAGCACGACTGGCCGACCTCCTCGGCCCCGAGCCGCCGCGCCGGGCGACGGCGGGACTGACGCTCGAATTGCACCGCCCCGACGAGCCGGAAAGCGACCGCGCGGTAATTTTGAAATACCTGAAAATGGTGCAAGAGGAAGCGTTCCGCTGCAAGGAGATCACGCAGCGATTGTTGGAGTTCAGCCGCGGCGGCGAGCGCAGCCGCGAGCCGGCCGACCTCGCCGAGGTCGTACAATCAGTCATCGACATGGTGCAGCACATCCCGAGCTACAAGGGCAAGACCATCGTCTTCCCTGGCGGACACCTGATCGCGCGGGTCAATGCTCAGGAGATCAAGTCGGTGGTGCTCAACTTGGTCGTCAACGCCCTGGACAGCATGGACGAGGGCGGCCGCTTGAACATCGAGGTCCGACAGCGCGACGGCATGGCGGTGATGCGCTTCGCCGACACCGGCTGCGGCATGACGGCCGACGTTTTGGAAAACATCTTCGAGCCGTTCTTCACGCGCAGCCGCACGGGAAAGGGGACGGGTCTGGGCCTGTCGATCAGCCATCGCGTGGTGAGTCAGCATGGCGGCGAGATCGAGGCGGACAGCCCCGGTTCGGGTCTGGGCAGCACGTTCACGGTGAATATCCCGCTGCAGCCAGCGGAAACGGCGGCGGAAGAATCGGCCGCCCGGTTGGCGGCATAAGCGCGAAACGTAAACGGGCAATGATATGGCAGAAACAAACAAGAACCGACATGGCTTGCGCTTGCTGTTCGTGGACGACGAACGCTCGTTGCAAGAGTTCATGCGCTCCGAGTTGCCGCGGTTGGGCCACGAGGTCACCGTCTGCGCCGATGGCCGGGCCGCGCTGAAAGTCCTGGAAAAAGGCAAGTTCGACGCCGCCCTCCTCGACCTGCGCATGCCCGGCATGAGCGGCATCGAGGTGTTGGACCATCTCAAGCAGGTCAGCCCCGACACCGAAGCGATCGTCATGACGGGCCATGCCAGCCAGGAGACGGCCATCGAGGCGCTGCGTCTGGGGGCCTTCGACTACATCACCAAGCCTTGTAAATTAGCCGAGATCGAGGCGCTTCTCACCAAGGTCGCCGAGCGTCGCTTGCTGCAGCATAAGAACCTGGCCCTGCAAACGCGCGTTCAAGCCGCCGAGGGGCCGACCGTGCTCGTCGGTCAATCGCCGGCCATGACGCCGGTGCAGCGCCTCATCGCCACCGTGGCGCCGACCGAAGCGACGGTCCTCATCCTGGGCGAGACCGGCACCGGCAAGGAATTGGCCGCGCGTGCCCTGTGGCAGCAGAGCAAACGCGCCGACATGCCATTCGTGCCGGTCAATTGCGGCGCCCTGTCGTCCAACCTGGTGGAAAGCGAATTGTTCGGCCATCGCAAGGGCGCCTTCACCGGGGCCGACCGCGATCACAAGGGTCTCTTCGAGGTCGCCAATGGCGGCACGCTGTTCCTCGATGAATTGGGCGAATTGGACAAGAACATTCAGGTGAAGCTGCTGCGTTTCCTCGAATCGGGCGAAATCCGTCGGCTGGGCGAGACGGAGCCATTCCGAGCGGACGTGCGCGTCCTGTGCGCCACCAACCGCGAGCTGCGCGCCATGATCGACAACGACGAGTTCCGCGAAGACTTGTATTTCCGCATTAACACGTTCGAGATTCGATTGCCCCCGTTGCGCGAGCGGCGCCCCGACATCCCGGCGCTGGCTCGGCATCTGCTGGCAAGAGCGGCGCGACGGCCACTGGAGCAGGTGCAGGACTTGCTCGGTCCCGAAGCCATCGACGTGCTTCTGGAACACGATTGGCAGGGGAACGTCCGCGAATTGGCGAACGTGATGGAACACGCTTATATCATCGCGGGCGGCGGCCAGATAACGCCGGAGCATTTGCCGCATCACATCCGAGCAAAACCACATGCCTCGGCGCCGCCGCTGAAGGTCGCCGCCGAGACGGTATTCAAAGCGCCGCCCTCGGCGAGCGGAAGCGGTCGAACGCTGCGCGAGATCGAGATGGATCACTTGCTGAGTACGCTGGAAAAGCACCGGGGCAACAAACCGGCGGCGGCGGCGGAGTTGGGTATCAGCCTCAAGACGCTGTACAATAAGTTGAATCAGCTGGAGGAAGAGCGTAAGGCCGCGGGGTAAGTCCGCCGGCTGCTTCTCCCACCCTGGAAAGGAGCAATCACGTCGCCGTCGGAAGCACGCACGTTGAACAATGCGGCATGTCGTCGTCTCAAGAGCCAATTTGGCGCGGTCTATCCGAAAGGCCACTTCGTTGCCATCGTCGATGGCGACATCTTCGCCGATTCTCACTCCTTCGATGACCTTCATGCGCTCACCAAGCCAGTCAAGGATGCCCAACGAAATGTGTTGGTGGTTCAATCGGGCATGGAATTACCCGAGAGCGTCGTGATACTCAAAATTGGTCCGACGAAATGAACGGCTACCTCGTGGAAGCCTCCAATACGGTAAGGCCCACGATCTGCTTGCCGCGTCGATGTACAATTATGCCATCCTCGCGCATCTCGCTATCCGTGGCCTTTTGTGGTTTGCGAAAACTGAGATAGAGTACGTCGGCCTCGGCATCGTAGTCGATCCACATTTTCGTGACGGGGAACTGAACTAACTGCGGCACAGCCCGGAGCAGCCGTGTAAAATCTCGGGGCCGCAAATTCTCGACTAGGGCCATAGCTTGTTCCTCTTATTGACTTTCCGCGTGAAGAAGGCGGTGATGACAAAACCGTCGTCCATTGCCACTTCCTTGTAGATAACCGTCAAGTAGCGGTCGCGCCCGTATCCTTTCCACGCCACTAGGGAACCTTTGTAACCGCGGCCGATCCAGTCGGGGTTCTCGATGGCGGCAAGCACGTCCTCTTCCCGACCGGCCAAATCATCGTGGGCTTCCACGATGTGCGACCACCGCTCGCCAGTCAGTCGAATGGGGACGCCGGCTACCGACCGGGCGATGTCCCTGATAGCGCGCCTCGCGTATTCCTGCCAAAATTCATGGTCTCGCCCACGCCGCATACTTCGCCACCACCGCCTTGACCGTGCGCAACCCATCCACCGCCGCGCTGACGATGCCGCCCGCGTAGCCGGCCCCTTCTCCGACGGGATATAAGCCCTCGATGCCCGGCGATTCCCGCGTGCCGTCGTCGCGGACGATGCGCACCGGAGCGCTGCCGCGCGCTTCCGGTCCCACCAGGGAAGCGTCGGCCAGGAAGCGGCCGCGCCAGCGTTTGTCCAGGAGGGGCAAGCCGTGCCGCAGAGCTTCAAGAATTATCGGCGGCACCAGTTCGCCCATGTCGGCGGCCACCAGGCCGCGCGGATAGCTGCTCGCCGGCACCGATTTCGTCGCGCGGCGACCCACGAAATCCGTGGCCTTCTGGATCGGGCAGCGATAGTCGCTTCCGCCCAGATCGTAGGCGCGCCGCTCGTATCGTTGTTGCAGGCGGACGCCAGCCAGAACGTCGTCGCCGCCGAAATGCTCGACCGGCAGCGTGACGACGAGGCCGCTGTTGGCGTAAGGCGAGTCGCGCTTCGACAGGCTCATGCCGTTAGTGCAGAAATAGCCGGCCTCGGAAACGCTCGGCATGATGTGCCCGCCGGCGCACATGCAGAAGGTGAACAGGTCGTGCGGCCCGCGCGCCACCAGCGTGTAGTCGGCGGCGCCTAGCTTTTCTTCCAGGCGCGTAGGCCCGTACTGCGCGCGGTTGACGCTCTCTTGCGGTTGCTCGATGCGCACGCCCATTTGAAAGGGCTTTCGCACCATCGGCACGCCGCGACGCAGGAGCATTTCATACGTGTCGCGGGCGCTGTGGCCGACGGCGAGGATCGCCACCTTCGTCGGCACGAAACCAGAGGATGTAGCGACGCCGCGAAGACGTCCATCCGCGATATCGAGGTCTTCGGCGCGGCAGGAAAAGCGTACCTGGCCGCCGAGCTTCTCGATGCGCTGCCGGATCGCCTTGACGACGGCCGGCAGGCGATTGCTGCCCAGGTGCGGCCGGCTGTCGTAGACCACCGACGGCTTTCCCTTGCACTCCGCGAACAATTCCAGCACGCGGCGCACGTCCGGCCCGCTGCCTCGGCAGGTGAGCTTGCCGTCGCTGAAGGTGCCGGCGCCGCCTTCGCCGAAGAGGTAGTTGCTCTCGGGATCGAGGGGACCGCCTTCGTCGAAGGCGCGCACGTCGCGGATGCGGTCGCGCACGGGTCGGCCGCGCTCGATGAGGAGAGGCCGATACCCCTGTTCCGCGAGGAAATAGGCCGCCACCAGGCCGCCGGGACCGGAGCCGATGACGACGGGTGGCTGCGTCAGCGGCCGCGTGCCCGGTTCCGGCATCACGAAGGGCGGCTCGGCGTGCAACTCCACGACGGCTGAGCGCGAGCGCTTGGTCCGCGCCAGGGCCACGATACGCGATTCGTCGTCGCCCGCGGTCACTTCCGTCGTGTAGACGAATTGCAGGGCGCCCTTGTCGCGCGCATCTAGGCTCTTGCGCAAGATGCGCCAGTGACGCACCGCGCCGCGCTCCAGACCCAGGACGCGGGCTAGGTGGTCGGGCAGCGCCGCTTCGGGTTCGGACAGGTCGAGGCGGACGTTGGAAACGCGGATCGGCATGGGAAGACGGGCGAGACGGACTCAGGGTTTCGTGACCTGGCTCATGTCGAACTCGACGCCGATGACGCCGCTGGCCGACACGTCGCGGCCCTTGACCCGCTCCAGTCCGCGCCGCAGCTGCACGCGCCACAGCATTTTATCCTTGTAGCGCGCCAGCGTCGTCGGCAGGTCTTTGTCGGGATTGGTGGCGATGACCGTGCGGATCGCCTCGTTGGGCTTGAGGATCTTTGCATTGTCCTCCTGGCCGGCGATAAGTTCGCGGTTGAGGTTGTCGCCCGGCTTGAGCTTCGCCCTGCCTTTTTGCCAGTCGAGAACGCCGCCGTGGACATGGCCATTGGCCCAGAGAAACGTGTAGGGCATGGGGCCGCGGCCAGGATCGTCCTCCTCCCATTTTCGCTCCCAGTACGAGTCGGTGGGACGAAACGAGGTATCGCGCGACGCATTCTTCAAAAGGAGGGTGAGGACGAATGAGTCGCCGCCGTTGGTGGGCGGCGTCACGGTCGAACTGCCCCAGACCTTGTAGCCGATCGGCTTGGCCTCGATCTTCTCGGGCGTGACTTCCAGATCGCCGAGCTTGATGGTTTGGCCCAGCTGCGCTCGGAGGTGCGGCGGCAACTCGGTGGTGGGCACGATGCGATTGATCACCCGGCTCTGCGACTGCCCCTTGCTCGATTTCGGCTCGCCGTCGTCGGGCAGCATCTCCAGCGGATGGGGCCGGCTCTGCACTTGATAGTAATAGTACAACGCGATGCCCGTCATGAAAAGGGCATACGGGGCGATGACGATGAGGAGGTACATCAGCACCGTGGGATTGCCGCCAGCATGGTTCATTTGCGGCAGCGTCGCCACGGGAGCCGGTTGTTGCCTCGACTCTTCGGACGGCGGCGCCGGCGACTCCGGCGCGGAACCTTGCCATGCCGACGGTGAGGTGGCTACTTCCGTCTGGCTATAGTTGGGCATCGGCGAGGAGAGCGACGGCACCGAGGGGGGCCGCGACGTGGCGACTGCCGCTCCTCCACCGCTAAGCGCGGCGCCATTGTCGGCCGGTAGACCGGGGACGTTGAAGAGCGTCGGTTCCAGCTGCAAGTTAGGCTGGTGCTGTTCCGGCGGCAATTCCACCATCGCCTTGTGGCTGCCGCCGCCGAAGAGGTCTTCGTCGATGTGCTCGCCGAAGATGCTCTCGTGTTCGTCGCGCTGCGGCGGCGGCACGGAGAAGCCGGCCGTCGGGTCGGGCGTGGCGCGCGGGCTAGGGGCGGGCGGCGGCGCCGCCGGCGCCATCACGACCTGCTGGCAGTGGGGACAGCGGACTTGCTTGCCCAGGTAGGCCGCCGTCACTCCCATGACTTTATGGCAGTGACCGCATTGAAAGCTGACGGTCTGCATGGAAAAACCTGCTCCTCGGCTCAGGTCGGCGGCCTAGGTGCTGGCCACGCGATGACAGAGTTGCCACCAATCGACGGCTGCCAGCGCTGGCGGCACGTCGCTAGAGGGATCGGAACGGTACGGCACCACAGCAAGCAAGGGCACCGCGATGCGCCGCGTCAGTTCCTCGACGTTCGTCTCTTCCGCCATCGTGGCGGGCGGCGTCGTCTCGTTCACCACGACACCGGCTACCGACAGGCCGCGCGTCCGCGCGACTTCCAGCGTCAACAACGTATGATTCAGCGTCCCCAACGAGCGCCGCGCCACCACGACCAGGGGCAGGCCCAGGGCCGCGACCAGGTCGGCCACCGTGTCGCTCTCGGTCAAGGGACAGAGCAACCCGCCGACCCCTTCCACGATAAGGCAATCCGCGTCCTCTCCCGATGCGTGGACGGCGTCCACCAGGTGGGAAAGCTCCAACCGCGTTCCCTGCCGTCGCGCCGCCACCGCGGGAGCCACCGGGTCCGCGAACGTCCACGGCGTAATGCGCGGCCAGTGCTTGCTCCCAATAGCCTCGCCCAAGCGCCGCGTATCGTCGCTAAGCCACTGGCCATCGACCCCTTCCGCTCCGGTGGCGACGGGCTTACTGACGGCCACGCGCTCGCCACGCGCTCGCAACCAACGGGCCACGGCGGCGGCGATCACCGTCTTGCCCACGCCCGTATCGGTGCCCGTAAAAAACAGACCTGTCATGCTCGGGGCGCGGCGTTCATCGCTTCGCTCACAGGGGAAAGTTCACTATAAACCACTTCGCACAGCCGGTCCAACAAAGAAAGCGAGACTGCCAGCGGCGGCATGACGACGATTACATCGCCCAGCGGCCGCAAGAGGACGCCCCGCTCGCGGAGCCTGCGGCAGACGGCGGCGCCGACGCGCGTTCCGGGCGGATGCGGCCGCTTGCTCGCCTTGTCGGCGACGAGTTCGATCCCGGCCATCAGGCCGCGTTGCCGCGTATCGCCGACGCCCGGCAAGGCGGCGATGCGCTTTAGGTAATACGCCAAACGCTCGCTCTTGGCCGGCAGCGCCGCCAGAAGATTCGTCGTCTCGATCAAGTCGAGGTTGGCCAGCGCGACGGCGGCGCCGAGAGGATTGCCCGTGTAGGTATGGCCGTGAAAGAACGTCTTGCCCTCCTCCGGCCGGCCGAGGAAAGCGGCGAAGATTTCCTCCGTCGTCAACGTCGCCGCCATCGGCAGATAGCCCCCCGTCAGCCCCTTCGCCAAGCAGAGGAAGTCGGGCGTCACCGCTTCCTGGCTGCAAGCGAACAGCGTTCCGGTGCGGCCAAAACCGACGGCTACCTCGTCAGCGATCAGCAACACCTCATGCCGGCGCGTCACCTCGCGGACGCGGCGCAGGTAGCCGTCGGGGGCGGGAATGATACCCGCCGCTCCTTGCACCAGCGGCTCGATGACGACGGCGGCCAACTCGTCGGCGTGCGTCGCCACCATGTCGGCCAGCACCTCGACGCAGTCGATCTTGCACCGCGAGCGTTCCAGTCCCAGCGGGCAGCGATAGCAATGCGGGCTGGGGGCACGCAGCGTCGGAAAGAGCAACGGCGCGAAGAGGCCATGAAACCGGCCAATGTCGCCGACGCTCACGTCGCCCAGCGTATCGCCGTGGTAAGCTCCCGAGAGAGCCAGAAAGCGCGTCTTGCCGGGCCGGGGATCGGACCGTTGTCGCCAATACTGAAACGCCATCTTGAGGGCCACTTCAACGGCGGTGGCGCCGTCGTCGGAATAGAAGACGCGCGTCAGTCCCGGCGGCGCCACCTCGACCAGACGCCGCGCCAGCTGGATACTCGGCACGTTGGCCAGTCCCAGGAGCGTGCTATGCGCGACCCGCTCCAGCTGTGACTTTAGTGCATCATTAAGGGCCGGCACGCGATGGCCATGCACGTTGCACCACATCGACGACACGCCATCGATGTACTCTTTCCCCTCCAGGTCGATGAGCATACAACCGTCGGCGTTGTCGATGATCAATGGCGTTTCGGCCGCGTACTCCGCCATCGGCGTAAACGGATGCCAGACGTGTTCGCGGTCCCAGCGCTCCAACTCGGCGCGCGTCGGTCGTTCGGTCATAAGCCATCGCTCCGCGAAACGACCACGAAAGAGCCGACACGGGCATTCAGCCGCCGTGCCGCATTCCCCTGTACGACGGCGATCTCGAGCCGGTTCTCGCTGGAGAAGAGGTAGACGAGGTCGCCCGGCTCCGCGTCGGCATAGGCGCGGACGAAACGCGGCACCGAAGTGCCATCGACGCCGACGCGCAAGCGAGCCGGCCAATCGTATTGCGGAAACGTCCACGCCCCGCTGACGTGCCTCGGTGGAGGCAGCCGTGCCAGGGACAGCAACGCTTCATCGCTCATATTGACGATCAGGTTGCCATAGGTGTCGATAAACTGCACGACGCCCGATAACTCGCCGCGGAGCGGGTCGAAAGCCGGGCCGGGCAATTCGAGTACCACCCACTCGCTGACCTCGGGACCGAGTCGGGCCGGGTCGAGTCCAAGCGACAAATGCGCCGCGACCGGCGCCAGGATGTCCCGGCCATGAAACGTGGGACTCACCGGATGCCGCCACAACGACGGCTCGGTCAGGCGACGCACCTTGGTCGTGGTCGCCTGGATCGTCGTCCAGCAGCCGTTGTCTGGAACGAGCAAGCGATGCTCATCCAGTTCGACGTAGAGCAACGCCCGCTCGCTGCCCACGCCGGGATCGACGACCACGACATGGATTGGCCCCGGCGGGAAATACGGAATGGCGCTGGCCAGGAAATAAGCCGTGTGGTGCAAGTCTTGCGGCGGAATAGCGTGCGTCAAGTCGATGACCCGCACCCACGGATTCCGCCCCAGCAGCACTCCCTTGACGGCCGCGACGTAGGGCGAGCCGTCGCCGAAGTCGGTTGTCAGGGTAATTGTCGGATCTGGCATGGTGACGACCGCGAAAGACACGAATATCCGTAGTCAAGCATAGGATATGGAACCTGCGGTGACAGTTTTGAACTTTCAATACTTGCAGAAACTTCGATCCCCGTTAATAATGAAGGTGGATGCACGGTTCATGCATCGTGAGCCACCGTCGCCCGAAATGAGCAACCCCATGAACGACCTGAAAATGGACGCCCGCCTACCCGTCATCCGCGAGAAGGTGGAGGCGGGGCAACGTCTCTCCTTCGACGACGGCCTATACCTCTCGGAGAGCGCCGACCTGTTTACCCTCGGCGAGTTGGCGAACGTCGTCCGCGAACGCAAGAACGGCAATTTCGCCTATTACAACGTCAACACGCATTTGAATCCGACCAACGTTTGCGTCTACCGCTGCACCTTTTGCGCCTTCCGGGCCGACTTGAAGAGCGCCAAGGGGTACGTCATGAGCGACGAGCAAATCCTCGAACGCGCTTCGGAAGCGGCGCGACGCGGCGCCACGGAAATGCACATCGTCGGCGGCTTGCATCATCAGTTACCCTACGAGTGGTATTTGAACGTCGTCAAAATCATCCACGCCCATCATCCGCGGCTGCACTTGAAGGCCTACACGCCGGTGGAATGGGATTGGTTCGAGCGTCTCACGGGCCGGCCGACGCGCGACCTGTTGGCCGAGTTCAAGGAGGCCGGGCTGGGCAGCCTCCCCGGCGGCGGCGCCGAGATTTTCCATCCCGAGGTGCGCGACAAGATCTGCGAGCACAAGGCCGACGCCGACGCCTGGTTCCGCATCCACCGCGAGGCCCACGAACTCGGGCTGCGCTCAAACGCGACCATGCTCTACGGCCACATCGAGGAAGCGCGGCACCGCATCGACCACCTGTGCCGCCTGCGCAAACTGCAAGACGAAACCGGCGGCTTCCAGACCTTCATCCCGCTGGCGTTCCACCCGGACAACACCAAGCTATCGCACATTCCGAAGCCGAGCGGCCTGATGGACCTGAAGACGATGGCCATCAGCCGCCTGATGCTGGACAACTTTCCGCACATCAAGGCGTATTGGGTCATGCTCGGCATCAAGACGGCGCAACTGGCCTTGAGCTTTGGCGCCGACGACATCGACGGCACCGTGGTCTACGAGAAGATCTACCACGACGCCGGCAGCGACGCGCCGCAGGAGATGAGCGTGACGGAATTGCGGCGTCTGATCGAGGAAGCGGGCCGCTTGCCGGTGGAGCGCGACACGCTGTATCACGAGGTGGTACGGGAGAACGGGCAATGGCAAGCGGGGGCGCCGGTATTGAGCGTCGTCT
>JBBSES010000118.1:0-10480 GCA_038239465.1 Gemmatales bacterium | reverse complement strand
GAGGTGGACGACCCGGCGTATTGTATTGGTTTCGCGCCGGTGCGGAGGAGGGGGGCCGCCAACCGCTTCCCCGAGGCGACGCTAAACAGGGTTCCTTTTCTTTCCGTGGAGAACCTCGTGTCGGACGCCGCTACCCCCGCTCCGCGTTTCACTCCCACGCAATGGCTGATCATGACGATCGCGGCCATTGGCTTCGCGTTCGACATTTACGAACTGCTGATGCTGCCGTTGATCCTTCGCCCTGCGCTCATGGAGTTGGCCGGACTACAGCCAGGCACGGAGGCCTTCGCCACATGGGCCGGGCGACTCTTCTACATCCCGGCGTTCGCGGGCGGCCTCTTCGGCCTCTTCGGCGGCTACCTGACCGATCGCCTGGGCCGGCGTCGCGTGCTGACCTGGAGCATCCTGCTCTACGCCTTCTCCGCCTTCGCCGCCGGGTTCTCCACCTCGGTCGAAATGCTGCTGTTCTTCCGCTGCACCACGTTCGTCGGCGTCTGCATCGAGTTCGTGGCCGCGGTCGCCTGGCTGGCGGAATTGTTCGACGACCCGCGGCAGCGCGAAAACGTGCTGGGCTACACGCAGGCATTCTCCTCCATCGGCGGCCTTCTCGTAGCCGGCGCCAACTCATTCGCCATCGCCCACGCGGCTGGCTTCCCGCCCATCGGCTTGCCCGACTTCCTCACTTCCTGGTTGGGGCCGATTCAAAATCCGAACGCGCCGTGGCGCTTCACGTTGATGTCCGGCTTGATCCCGGCGTTGCCGCTGCTAATCATCCGGCCGTTCCTGCCCGAATCGCCCAAGTGGCAGGAAAAGAAGTTGGCGGGAACCCTGCGTCGGCCGAGT
Source organism: Gemmatales bacterium (assembly GCA_038239465.1). Taxonomy (GTDB): domain Bacteria; phylum Planctomycetota; class Planctomycetia; order Gemmatales; family Gemmataceae; genus JBBSES01. The sequence goes on along the minus strand of JBBSES010000118.1, from coordinate 9,637 downwards.
ATCGCCGCTCTCTTCGGCCCTGGGTTGGCGCGAACGACGATCGTGACGACGATCATGTTCGCGTGCAGCTACGGCGCCGCCTTCGGGGCCATCCAGCAGATTCCGCAAATCGTGCCGGGACTGGCCGACGTGCAGGCCAAGGTGGAAGGCAAGCCGCCGCCGCAGCAGAAGCTCATCGAGCAAAAGGTCGCCGCCGACTTCACAAAGGTGCAGGAGATTGGCGGCTTGGTCGGTCGGTTCCTCCTCGCTCTCTTGGCGGTGCGCATCGTCAGCCGACGTTCGCTTCTACGTGTCTTCCAGGGGCCGGGCATGATCCTGGTGCCCCTCGTCTTTTACGTGTTCTTGACGGTGGACAACCACTCATTCCTTTCCGTCAACTTGGACTGGTTGGGCGTCGGCAGCCTGCCGGTATCGGTGGTGTCCATCGGCGTCTTTCTCGCGGGCTTGGTGACGGTGGCGCAGTTCAGCTTCTGGGGCAACTATCTGCCGCGCGTCTACCCTCTGCATCTGCGCGGCACGGGCGAGAGCTTCGCGGCCAATATCGGCGGCCGCATGATCGGCACCTCGTTCGCCTGGGTGACGAGTACCCTGGCCATACAAGACTTCATCCCCGGCGGCACGCCTCCCGCTAAGATGGCGCTTACCGCGGCGGGCGTCGCGTTGTTCGTCTACGTCGTCGGATTCGCGGCTAGCTTCTTTCTGCCCGAGCCGGGCGCGGAAGATCTGCCGGATTAATAAGACCCACAAGGCGCCTCGAAATGGTGCCCGGGAATCAAGGCGGTTAAAATTAACCAATGTGCACTCTTTTATCGCGGCTGCTGACCGAACGCCCACTGATTTTCATGGCGGCCATATTCGGCATCAGCTTGACCGCCGGCGTGATTTATGACCGCTGGAATCACCCGATAAGCATTCTCAGGGTATCCGCCTTGGCGATCCTCATGCATTTCCTTCCGTGTAGCCTATATTCTCTCTTGGCGGAGTCGGTGGTCGAAGATGTTGTGAAGTCGTTTGTCATCGTGGCAGGTGGGGCGCTGCTGCTCCATCGCATTCCAATACTTGGCCTACTAATAATCTCGGCTTCGTTGCCTGCGCCCGTGGCCAACTACACAGTACGGCAGAGCTGGGGCAAGTAGATGACCTTTTAAATCTTTAGCCGTGCAACCTATTTGCCGGGTAAATGCTCAGGCTCCCGAAACGACATGAATCGGCCATGCGTATCGCGTACATCACCGCCGGCGCCGCCGGCATGTTTTGCGGCTCGTGCATGCACGACAACACGCTCGTGACCGCGCTACGCGCCCGCGGCCACGACGCCCTCCTCATTCCGCTCTATACGCCCATTCGCACCGACGAGCCGAACGTTAGCCAGAAGCGCGTCTTCTTCGGCGGCATCAACGTCTACTTGCAGCAAAAGCTCTCCTGGTTCCGGCACACGCCGCGCTTGTTCGACCGCTTCCTCGACTGGCCGCGCTTGTTGAGTTGGGTGTCGCGCTTCGCCCTGAGTACGCGCGCCGACGAACTCGCTGACCTGGCGATCTCGGTCCTCAAGGGGGAGCATGGCCATCAGCGCAAGGAAGTCGTCAAACTGGCGGAATGGCTTTCCAACGAAGAAAAGCCCGATATCGTCGTGCTGAGCAATGTCCTCATCGCCGGTGTCGTGCCCGAGATTAAGCGCCGCATCACCGTGCCGATCCTTGGAACCTTACAAGGCGACGACCTGTTCCTCGAAGGGCTCCCCGAGCCGTCCCGAACCGAAGCGGTCGAGTTGGTGAAGGACCATTGCCGGCATTTCGACGGCTTCATCGCCACCAGCGCCTACTACGCCGACTTCATGAGCGGCTACCTCGCCATCCCGCGCGAACGCCTGCACGTCGTCCATCCGGGGCTGAATCTCTCCGGCCACGGGGAAGCGCGGCCCGAACGCGATCGCCCGTTCACCATCGGCTACTTCGCGCGCATCTGTCCCGAGAAGGGCTTGCATATCCTGGTCGATGCCTTCATACTTTTGCGCCAGATGCCCGACGCGCCACCGAGTCGTTTGCGCGTCTCCGGCTGGATGGGCGGCAACAACAAAAAGTATTTCGACAAGCTCCGCAAGCAGCTAGAAAGCGCGGGGTTGGCCGACAGCTTCGAACACGTTGAATCGCCGGACCACGCCAGCAAGGTGCGTTTCCTGCACGGCATCGACGTGCTTTCGGTGCCGACCACCTATCGCGAGCCAAAGGGGATTTACATCCTCGAAGCCCTGGCCAATGGCGTCCCCGTGGTGCAGCCGCGGCACGGCTCGTTTCCCGAACTGGTGGAAGCGACCGGCGGCGGCTTGCTGGTCGAGCCGAACGATGCCCACGACCTGGCGCGCGGCTTGCGCCACGCGCTGGAAAACGTGGCCCATCGCCGCGAGATGGGCCACAAGGGCAAGCAATCCGTACATCTGCATTTCAACATGGACCGCATGGCCGAGAAGACGGAAGCGGTATTTCGCCATTACGTCCCCGAGAAGCCACCATGAGCCTGTTCCGCACGTCCCGACGCATCGAATTCGTCGATACCGACATGGCCGGCATCGTCCATTTCTCCAACTTCTTCCGCTTCATGGAGGCGGCCGAGGTGGATTTCCTGCGCTCCCTCGACCTGAGCGTCAAGATGACGACCGAAGCGGGCGACAACATCGGCTTCCCGCGCGTGTGCGCCTCGTGCGACTACTTGCGGCCGCTAGTGTTCCAGGACGTGGCCGAGGTGACGGTCGCCGTCGTCAACGTCGGCCAGAAATCGGTCACGTATCGCTTCGAGTTCTTCAAGGGCAGCGACCTGGCGGCGCGCGGGCAAATCAGCGCCGTCTGCTGCCGCTTCGAGGACGACCGCAAACTGGAATCGCTGCCCATTCCCGATGCCATTCGCGCGAAGCTCGAAGCGGCGATCGAACGCGAAACGTAGACAACACTTTTTTCCGGGAATCGTGGAAGCATCCGGCTCCGGCGCGGCACTCTATTCCAAACCACCACCCCGGTGGCGAGGAGACGTCGGTTCATGGCTCACGGCGCGTCCGGCCCCCTGGCGCGGTTCATCCGCCGGCTTTCCGGTCCCGGCACCGGCGCGCCGAGCGACGGCGAGTTGCTCGCGGCGTTCGTGACCGGCGGCGACGAATCGGCGTTCGCGGACCTGGTACGCCGCCACGGCCCGATGGTGCTGAACGTCTGCAGCCACATGCTCGACGACGCCCACGCCGCCGAGGACGTCTTCCAGGCCACGTTCCTCGTCTTGATCCGCAAGGCCAAATCCATCGGCAAACCGGAGTCGGTCGGCAGCTGGCTGCACGGCGTCGCGGTTCGGCTGGCGGCCAAGGCGCGCGGCGATCGCGCCCGGCGCCGCGACCGCGAAAGGCAGGCCCCCCGCATGGCTAGTATCGAAGCGAGCGACGAGGCCCTGTGGCGCGACCTCCGCCCCGTGCTGCACGAAGAAGTCGAAAACCTGCCGGCCCGCTATCGGGCGCCGTTCGTCCTCTGCTACCTGGAAGGCAAGACCAACGAGGAAGCGGCGGCATTGCTCGGCTGGCCCAAGGGCACGGTGCTATCGAGCCTGTCGCGGGCGCGAGAACGCCTGCGGCAACGGCTGACGCGCCGCGGCATCGTATTGAGCGCGGCCGCCCTCGGGACACTCGTGAGCGAGCGGGCAGCGCCCGCGGCGGTGCCCACGGCCTTGATCGACGCCACCGTCAGCGCCGGTTCATCGCTGGCTTCGGGGACTGTCGCGGTCTCCGTGATGGCGCACGTCGATGGCCTGGCGCGCACCATGTTGCTGGCTCGGCTCAAGACCAGCATGGCGTTGGCTGTCGTCGCCGGCGCGGCGCTCGGCATCGTCGCTTATCGACCGTGGACGAAGCCAGAAATCGCCATCGGGCCGGAAGCGGAGCAAACGCCAGCGATCGCGCGCGAGGCGCTGCCGATGCCGCGCACCGACGAACAACGCCTGCAAGGCGTCTGGGTCGTCGTCTCGGCCAGCCAGCGCGGCGAAGCGCTCGATGCCTTCGCGGGCGACCGCCTCACCTGCGCCGGCGGCGACTTCGCCTTGGACGCCCGCCGCGGCGAACTGCGTTATCTCTTTCGCCGCGGCGTCAACTCCGGGAAATGGAAGATCGACGATGCCGCCGAACCAAAGGCACTGGACATGGTGGAAGCGGGGCGGACGTTGCGCTGCGTCTATCGCCTCGATGGCGACGAATGGCAGCTGTGCGTCGGCGACCCCGATTTGAGCGAACGGCCCACGACATTCCTCAGCCAACCGGAAGACCGGCGCCTCGTCCTGCTCCTGCGCCGCGACCGCGCGGCGAAACGTTGAACGGAATCCGCTAACCCAGAGATGCTCATGAGACCGACCACCCTCCTGGCGGGCGTCCTGCTGTGCGCGCTCGTCGTCGTGCCGCGTTCCGTGTCCGGCGACGACGTATTACCCGACGGCGCTCTTCGCCAAATGAAATGGCCGGGCGACGACAAGATGCGTCTCGTCACCAGTGTCGCCTATGCGCCGGACGGCAAGACGCTGGCGGCGGGCGGCTATGGGCCGCATCGCATAATCCTTTGGGACGCGGCGAGCGGCAAGGAACGGCACGCCCTCGACGGCCATACCAACGGCGTGCGCCACGTCGCCTTCGCGCCCGACGGCACGCACCTGGCCTCGGCGAGCAAGGACGGCAGCGTTCGCCTCTGGGATGTCGAGACGGGCAAAGAACGCTGGCAGGCGCGCGGCGATCCCGATCGCGTTTTCGTCGTCTGCTTCGCGCCGGACGGCAAGACGCTGTTCTCCGGCGGCGCCGACGGCAGCGTGCAAAATTGGAACACCGCCGACGGCAAAGCCGTGGAATCGTGGCCGGCGCACAAGGGCCGCATCCGCTCGCTGGCGATTTCGCCCGACGGCAAAACGCTGGCCTCGGGCGGCAACGACACCTTCATCCGCCTGTGGGATATCGCGTCGCGTAAGGAAACCAACGCGCTGAAAGGCCACGGCGACCGCGTCCATACATTGGCCTATTCGCGGGACGGCAAGACGCTGGCCTCGGCCGGCGCCGTGGACAAATCGGTGCGCCTCTGGGATGCCGCGACCGGCAAGCAACTGCACTGCTGGGACGGCCACGAGGAGGGGGCTTTCGCCGTCGCCTTCACCCCCGACGGCAAAAGCCTGGCCACCGCGTCCAAGGAACGCCTGCGCCTCTTCGACCTCGACACCGGCAAGGAAACGCACGCATGGGTCGCCCATCCCGCCCGTCACTACAGCCTGGCCTTTTCGCCGGACGGTAAGCAGCTGGCCTCGTGCGGCGACGCCACGGTGCGGCTGTGGGACGTGAAGGAAGTGACGAAACCAGCCGGGCAGCGGTAGTGCCACGCCGGAATTACAAGAGCTCCTCCACCCCAACGGGGTGGAAGTGACATAGCCCAGGGATGCCGCGCAGCGGCTACCCTGGGTAACAAGGCACCCCGGCGACCAACGCTGAAAGCGTTGCATTAGCTGAAACCCAGGGGAGCCGCTGCGCGGCAACCCTGGGCTATGGGACGCAACCCCGTTGGGGTAAATGCGTGCAAAGCGAAGCCTCATGGGTCGCCTGGTTAGCAAGAATGCAGGAGTCATCGACATTATGACAAAAACGCACATCCGATTCGCCAGCGCCTTCGCGGTCCTTCTTTGTTCCGCATTGCCCACGATGGCGGCCGAGCCAATCAAACCGATCCGCTCCGCCGGCAACGGCTCCTGGTCGGCGACCGCCACCTGGGAAGGCGGCAAGGTCCCCGCCGTGGGAGCCAACGTCCAAATTCGCACCGGCCATACGGTCCTCTACGACGTCCAATCGGACGCCGCGCTGCGAGTCGTCCACGTCGCCGGCACGCTGCGCTTCGCTTCCGACCGCGACACGCGCCTCGACGTGTGCGTCCTGAAAATCCAGGCCGGCGACGACTTCAGCGAGGACGGCTTCGAGTGCGACGCTCATCTGCCGGCCATCGATGCCGACAAGCCGCGCGCCACCCTGGAAGTTGGCCGAGCCGATCGGCCCATCGACGCGAAGCACACGGCGCTGATCCGCCTGGTTTTCGCCGCCGGCATGGACAAGGATTCGTGCCCGGCCGTCGTCTGCTGCGGCGGCCGCATGGATTTCCATGGCGCCCCCCTGAACCGCGCCTGGGTCAAGCTCGGCGCCAACGCCAAGGCCGAGGCGCGCGAAGTGACGCTCGCCGAAGCCGTCACCGGCTGGAAGGTTGGCGACCGCGTCATCGTCACGGCGACCACCCGCCAGACCAAGCTAGCCATGCCGAAGAAGACCTTCACGCCCTCCCTGCGCGGCAACGGCCAAACCGAGGAGCGCCGCATCCGCGCCATCGACGGGACCAAGTTGACTCTCGATCAACCCCTGACCTACGACCATCGCGGCGACGGCGACATGCGCGGCGAGGTGGCCAACCTGAGCCGCAACGTCGTCGTCGAGTCGGCCGACCCGGACAAGGCGCGCGGCCATACCATGTACCACCGCGATTCCGCCGGCAGCATCAGCTACGCCGAATTTCGGCACCTCGGCAAGGAAGGCGTCCTGGGTCGTTATAGCCTGCACTATCATCTCGTCGGCGACACCATGCGCGGCAGTTCCGTCGTCGGCGCTTCCATCTGGGACAGCGGCAATCGCTGGCTGACCATTCACGGCACCAATTACCTCATCGTCCGCGATTGCGTCGGCTACCAGAGCATGGGCCACGGCTTCTTCATGGAGGACGGCACCGAGATCGACAACGTTTTCGACCGCAACTTGGCCGTGCAGGCCTTCATCACCAAGCCATTGCCCAAGCAGGTGTTGCCCTACGACAAGAACGACGGCTCCGGCTTCTGGTGGGCCAACAGCGCCAATACCTTCACGCGCAACGTGGCCGCCGAATGCGACGAATACGGCTACTTCTTCCAGGCCACCAAGACCGTCGACTTCGATCCCGTCCTCAAGATCCGCCAACCCGATGGCACGCGCAAGGCGGTCGATATTCGGACATTGCCGTTCGTCCGCTTCGACGGCAACGAAGTTCATTGCCAGCGCCGCCATGCCTTCAACCTGGGCGGCGGCGCGCCATTTGGAACGCCGCACGTCGATGGCGTTGGCCCCGACGAGCGCCATCCGTTCGTCATCCGGGACTTCAAGGCGTGGGACGTTCACTGGGCGTTTCACCCGATGTCGCCGTCGGTCCTGGTCGATGGCATGAGCATCCGCGATTCGGACTACGACATATGGCGCGCGGTCTTCAAGGGGCACGCCTACCGGCAGCTGCGCTTCGAGGGCGTGCCGGAACGCAACCAGTATTTCGCCGCCCAGGGAGTTCGACCGATGGAGGACGCTTATCCGAAGCCGCTCGATCCGATCGATGACCGGCCGCCGACGACGGTGATTACCCACCTGGAGCGCTTGAGCGATGGCCGGCTGCGCGTTCGCGGCAGCACCGCGGACAATGGCACGGTCAAGAGAGTGGTCGTCAACGGCAACGAGGCGAAGGCGTTGACGGCCAACTTCGCCGAGTGGGAAGTCGTGCTGGAAAAGACGGCGAAAGTGACCGCCCACGCCGAGGACGCGGCCGGCAATGTGGAGAAACTGGGGCATAGCGTCACGGTGGCGCCATAAAAGATCGGGTCGGACGGGGGCGACCTCCGGCTCCCCTCCGCTTTAGGGGAGGGGAGCCAGAAAGAGGATGTGCCTTTGGCGGATCGGATCGATCCGTCCTCGGCCGCGATAGCTGTCCTTCGCCTTGACCCGCTGGCAAGCCCCTTGCTATAACGAGTGGAGGAAGCGGCCCATCGGCGGACTCCGTACGCGCCGCCCTTTCGCCCCCAAGCCGATTCAGGGGACAGGTATGATGACGGTAGCCCGGGTGACGTGGTTGCGGCGCGGCTTGCTGTTCGTCCTGGCGGCGCTGCCGGTCCTGTCGCTGGCCGTCGCCCAGAATCCCGGCCCGTTTAACGAACGCGACGTCAAGAAGCAGCCCAACGTCAAAGACCGCGACAATGTGTGGGTCCTCGACTTCCGCTTCAAGAACCCGCGCCTGATCACGGTGGATATCCCAGGCAAGGGCCGCAAGGTCGTCTGGTATCTGTGGTATCAAGTCATCAATAACACCGGCGAACCGCGGACCTTTATCCCCGATTTCGACCTGGTGACGGCCGACAAGAATACCGTGCATCACGACGTGGTCATCCCCAAGGCGCAAGAGGCGATTCGCCGCATCGAGGATCCCACGGGCTACCTCGACATCAAGAACTCGGTGACGATCGCCAGCCAGCCGATCCCCGTGACCAAGCCCGACTCGGCGCCGCGCGCCGTCACCGGCGTGGCCATGTGGGACGATATCTTCAACGAGCAGCCGGATACGACGCGCTTCAGCATTTTCGTCGCCGGCCTGTCCGATGGCTGGTCGAAGGACGATAATGGCGTGGTTCGCCGCAAGACGCTGCAATTGAACTTCAAGCGCCTGAGCGATCGCAACCACATCGACACGGAAGTGAAGTTCATCACGCCGTCCGAATGGATTTACCGGGCGATGACGCCGGCCCCCAAGGCCGAGGACGGCAAAGAGAAGGACAAGGAAAAAGAGAAGTAGCGGTCGGCGAGTAATCGGCAATGGTAGCCCGCCCCCGCGGCGGGTTCTTCTTTTGAGTGAAGCGAGGCATCGGGATGGCACATAAGAAGGGTCAAGGCTCCAGCCGCAACGGGCGCGACTCCAACTCGCAGCGGCTCGGCATCAAGCTGTATGGCGGCCAGTCGGTCCTGGCTGGCGGCATCATCGTTCGCCAGCGGGGAACGCGCTACCACCCCGGCCGCAACGTCGGCCGCGGAAAGGACGACACCCTGTTCGCCCTGGCCGAGGGGGTCGTCCACTTCGATCGTCAGGGGCGGCGCATCAACGTATTGCCTGCCCCCGCCGAGTGAGTTTTCGCCGTCGCTTGCCGCGCGCTAAACTCAAACCTCCTCAACGCGCCCGCGGGAGTCAGCCATGGATGGCTCGGAACCCTTCGCGGACTGCCTGTGCCCGCGCTGCAAGACGGCTAGCCTGGGATGGGCTAGTGGCATAGCCCCACCCGAGGACGAAACCGTCGATCGCGCTATCGTCTGCCGCGCCTGCCAGGCCGCCTATGATGTCGTTCATGGCGTGCCCTTTCTGGGCGTCTACGGCGAGGCCAACTTTCTCGGCCTCCTGGAAATCGCCTCGGGGGCGGGAACCTATGGCGGCATGGACCCGCGCTTCTTCGACGCGCGGCCCGAACTGCTCGACCTGCTGGACGAATACCATCTCAGTGCCCGGCGCGACGAGTTGCTGCGCAAGCAAACTACGCCGGTGCCTTCCTGGTTCTCGAACCGCTACAGCGAATACGTTCCCTTTCGGGCGTTGACGGCCGACCTGGAACTGCGCGGCCGAAAGGTACTCGACGTGGGAGCCGGCCTCGGCTTCGATAGCCAGATCCTCGTCCGTGCCGGGGCCAACGTCACTTGCTTCGACTCGTGCCCGCCCTTGTTTCGCATCGGCCGCCGCGCCGTCGCCCATGCGCGCTGGGTGGGCGGCTTGACGCCCCTCTTGCCGTTCGTCGATCAAAGCTTCGACGTGGTTGTCGCCAATGCCGCGCT
>JBBSES010000117.1:0-10508 GCA_038239465.1 Gemmatales bacterium | reverse complement strand
GGACCACGGACCACTGACGACGGACAACGGACTACGGACCACGACAATGAGAGAGTACGTCTGGCTAGAATGCACCGCCTGCGGCGCCCGCAATTACCGGACGCAAAAGGAGACGCGCGGCGCCGAGCGCCTCGACTTGAAAAAGTTCTGCCGCAAGGAGCACAAGCACACGCCGCACAAGGAATCGCGCAAGAAGTGACCGGCGCGCGGAGCCAAGGCGATGCGCGCGAGCGCCGCTGTCCTATGCTCCGCGGGCCGTCGGTTCTTTTAGGGCAGTAGCTCAATTGGCAGAGCAGCGGTCTCCAAAACCGCAGGTTGAGCGTTCGAGTCGCTCCTGCCCTGCATTCGTGTTCGGCAAGGAAAGAGGAATTCCCATGGCCGTGGCCGTCAAGAACGCATCGGAAACCGCGCCGCCCCGCCCGCTCGACCGCCTCGCGGTCGGCAGCCTGGTCGGAGTGGTCTACGTGCTCGGCAGCATCGGCATCGTCTTCTACGGGCTGCCGACGCTATGGGCGCAAAACGTGTCCCCGGCGATCGTGTCCGGCATGGGCACGTTCGTCAACGCCGGCCTGCTGCTCTTGGCCGTCGTCGCCGCCGCCATCGGGTTGGCGGTTCTCGGGATGCGCCTGGTCGGCCCCAAGCCGCCGCACGGCCTCAGCGCCGGCATTGGTCTCGGCATCCTCGCGCTGGCCGCCGTCGTCCTGATTACCTGGATCGTCGGCGCCATCCTCGAAGCGGTCCTGCCGGCGAATCTGGCGATGGTCGGCGCTCTCGTCACCGCGGCCGCGTTCGTTGGCCAACTAATATACGTCGTCCGCGCCTACTTCCGGCCCAAGGCGGACGAATTCCTTGCTCAAGTCGAGGATCAAGGCTGGTTCGGCCGCAACGTCTACAAGGGATCGCAAGGCCAGATGGTGCGCCGCGGCACCCTGGTCGCCATCCTCATCATCGGCGGCTGCGGCATCTATTCGCTGCTGTCGCATAATACCCTCGGCACCTTCGCGTCCGCCGTCACCGGAGGCGCCAACGATTGGGTGTTGGTCATCCCCTTCACCGGCGGGCACTATATCCCGCTGCTGCGCGACGTGCGCTTCACCGCGCCGATCGTCTTGACGGCATTGACGCTTTGGATCGCCTTCCGGGCGATCAACTACCCGGCGTTCGCCGACTTTCTGATCGCCACCGAAGCGGAAATGAACAAGGTTTCCTGGACGACGCGGCATCGCCTCTATCAGGACACCATCGTAGTGCTGGCCACGCTGTTCCTGTTCACCGTTTTCCTCATGGTGGTCGACCTCGCCTGGGGCTGGCTGCTCAGTCATCGCTGGGTGGGTGTGATCCAGGTCGAGCAGACCACGTCGAAATCCAAAGACGAAGTGCAGAAGTGGTAACGCGGCCCGTTTGGCCGCGTCCCTACCCGTAGCCGGAATGCAATCCCCATGTCCGACGAGCAAGCTACTCCCGAGACTCCCAGCCACGTTGCCGCGCCCGAGGTCGAGGCCGTCGCGCCGCCGGACGCCCTCGCCCCCGCCGTCGAAATCCCGGAACCGTCAGCCGTCGCGCCTGTTCCGGCGGAACCGGAAGCGAATGGCGCCCCGGCCGTCGAAGTCCCACCGCCCAACAACAAGCGCTGGTACGTCGTCAAGGTGACGAGTGGCCGCGAGGACACGATCAAGGCCGCCGTCGAACGCCGCGTCAAGATCGAGAACCTCGAAGAGTTCTACGGGCAAATCTTCATCCCGACCGAGAAGGTGGTCGAGATGCGCGACGGCAAGCGCCGCACCAAGGAACGCAAGCTCTTCCCCGGCTACCTCATGGTCGAGGTCGAGTACAACGACCGCATCCTGTACCTCTTCCGCGAGACCTCGGGGGTCGGCGATTTCGTCGGCGGCAGCGTCAACCGCGATCCGCCGCCGATGTCCGACAAAGAAATCAAGCGCATGGTGCGCGACCCGAAGGAGAAGCAGGAACTAGTCATCCCGGACAAGCCGAAGTTCGACCGCGGCGACCGGGTCAAGGTTAAGGAAGGCGTCTTCAACGGCATGGAAGGCGAGGTCAAGGAAATCCTCGAAGCCAAGGGATTGGTCCGCGTCGAAGTCACCATCTTCGGCCGGCCCGTCCCCGTCGAACTCGAATACTGGCAGGTCGACCCCATCTAGCGATTATTTTGGAAAAATCGCGGTCCCCGGGTAGGCGCCCGGGGGCCGTCGTCCTATATTGATGGATTCCCCCCGTTGGGAGCCGCTCGCGGACACAGGATAGCATCATGGCGAAGGCGAAAGTAGTAACGGCGCAAATTCGGCTCCAGGTGACGGGCGGCACGGCCACGCCGGCGCCTCCCGTGGGACCGGCACTTGGCCAACACGGCGTCAACATCGGCCAGTTCGTGTCGCAGTTCAACGAACGCACCAAGGACATGCGCGGCATCACCATCCCGGTGGTGATCACCGTCTACAGCGACCGCAGCTTCGAGTTCATCACCAAAAGCCCGCCCGCCGCGGTGCTGCTCAAGCAGGCCGCCGGCATCCCGGTCGAGAAGAAGAAGGGCGGCGAGGTCATCGTCGGCGACGAGAAGACCAAGGCGGCCGGCAAGTACAAGGGCTTCAAGGTGACGGCCGCCCAGGTCAATGACATCGCCAAGAAGAAGCTGCCCGACCTGAACGCCCGCGACCTCGAACACGCCACGCGCGTCATCGCCGGCACCGCCCGCAGCATGGGCCTCACCGTCGAATAAAGGCAAGCCGACCCGGCGCGAACCTGTCGCCGCCGCGTTGCTTCTGACTTATGTGAGGCCGTCCGCCTCATCCCCATAGCGAAAGACCCGAACGGATCATGGCCAAGAAATCGACCAATCCCGACGAGGCGCCCGCCGCCGCGGCTCCGGCCCCCGCCCCGGCTGAAGCGCCCGCCCCCGTCGAAGAGAAAAAGCCGCGCGAGGCCAGGGAGCCGAAGGCCAAGCCCGCAGAGAGCGCGTCCAAGCCGGGCGACGGCGCCAAGCGCAAGGGCAAGCAGCCCGGCTCGCCGCCGCCGCGCGGCAAGAAGCTCCGCAACCACCTGCGCAACCAGCTGCAGAAGGTCGCCAAAGAGGGGACCATGCCGGTCAAGAAGGCCATCGGCCTCCTCAAGCAGCTGAAGCGGGTCAAGTTCGACGAGACGGTCGAAGTCCATATGTCGCTCGGCATCGACACCACGCAGAGCGACCAGATGGTGCGCGGCAGCGTGTCGTTGCCGCACGGCATCGGCAAGACGGTTCGCGTCGTGGTCTTCTGCCAGGGGGAAAACGTCGCCAAGGCCAAGGAAGCCGGCGCCGATTTCGCCGGCGGCCAGGATCTGGTGGACAAGGTCCAAAAGGAAAACTGGCTCGACTTCGATGTCGCCCTGGCCACCCAGGACATGATGGGCGTCGTCAGCCGTCTGGGTAAAGTGCTCGGCCCGCGCGGCCTGATGCCGACCCCCAAGGCCGGCACCGTCGTCCCCGCCAGCGCCGACGTGGCCGCCGCCGTCCGCGAGTTCAAGGCCGGCAAGGTCGAGTACCGCGCCGACAAGGGCGGCAACGTTCACGCTGGCGTCGGCAAGATGAGCTTCGAGGAAGAGAAACTCGCCGCCAACATCCACGCCTTCGTCGAGCAGGTACGCGGCGCCAAGCCCTCGGGCGTCAAGGGGAACTACATCAACTCCGTGACCGTGTCGGCGACCATGAGCCCCGGGATTCGAGTTACCGTATAGTCCGTTGTCAGCGGTCCGTTGTCAGTTGTAAATGCAACGGACGACTGATTTCCGACAACGGGCATCCGCTGTCAGTTGCATTTACAACTGACCACTGACCACTGATGACGGACAAAAGATGAGTAAGCAAATCAAGCAAATGGAAATGGACGTCCTAAAGACCCACTTCAAGGACGTGCGCGACCTCGTCGTGTTGAGCATGGTCGGCGTGCCGGCCACCGCCGAGAACACCTTGCGGCTGGCGCTGCGCAAGAAGAACGTCCACATGCAGATGGTCAAGAACACTCTGGCCCGCCGCGTGTTCGGCGAGTTGGGCATGACCGTTGGCAAGAGTTGGTCCGGGCCGACCGTGCTGGCCTGGGGCACCGATAGCCTGGCCGACCTGAGCAAGACCCTCGACGGCTTCGTCAAGAAGAACGAGAAGATCGTCGTCAAGGGGGCCATCGCCGACGGCCTGGAAGTGACCTTCAAGCAGGCGCTCGAGATGCCGACCCGCGCCGAGGCGCTCGGTACCATTCTCGGCATGATCCTTAGCCCGGCGTCGCAGATTGTCAGCCAGATCGTCGGGCCGGCGTCGCAGATCGCCAGCCAGATTCAGCAGCTGTCCGAGAAGAAGCCGGAAGAGAAGGCCGACGAACCCGTCGCCGTCACGCCGGCTTGACGACGGAAAAATATCGTTTGCCGCGCCTTGTTTAGGTTTCGCGAAACGTAAACATGGCGCGGCTTCACATTGTTTTTTGGAATCACCGAGCAAGCTATTACGCGGCACGCCGCCCAGCTTCAGGCGGCAATGCACCGAGGAAAGGACGAGACGACAATGGCCGAAGAAAACGGTCGCACCTGGTCGAGCGACGTGACCGACCTGGGCGACAAGATCGTGGCCCTCACCATCGGCAAGGCCGTGGAACTGAGGGATTATCTGAAAGAGAAGTACAAGATCGAGCCGGCCGCCGGCGGCGGCGGCGTCATGATGGCGGCCGGTCCCGCGGCGGGCGCGGCGGTCGCCGAAAAGCCGGCCGAGAAAACCGAGTTCACGGTCCAACTCGACGGCTTCGACGCCGCCAAGAAGATCAACGTCATCAAGGTGGTGCGCGAGATCACCGGCCTCGGCTTGAAAGAAGCCAAGGACCTTGTGGAGGGGTTCCCCAAGCCGGTCAAGGAGAACATTTCGAAGGAAGACGCCGACAAGTTCAAGAAGCAGCTGGAAGACGGCGGCGCCAAGGTTTCACTGAAGTAATCCGCGCGTCGATGTCAAGGGCAGTTGCCTTTACGGAGGCAACTTGCCTATAATGAAGATTCGAGCAAGGATACGCCAGCAATTGGCATAAGCCGGCCTTCGGCGAAAGGATGGGAAACGCGAAAGGGACCGTGTCCGCTTCTCGCTTCCTGTCCTTCCGCCGTGCGCCGACCTTTTGCCCCGGCAGTCAATAACCCTCGAATGGGAGTTGAGGCACGGCGACGGTCCCTGAACGGCTCACGGACGGCCTTTCAGGTGAACCGGCGGGCAATCGCGTTGTCCCACGGTGAACATAGCGTGCCACGCTTGAGCCACCCTCGCCGCCACCCGGCGGTACTTTCTTGCGCCCCAACCGCTCCGGCACCCTCGATCAGGGCCGCCGCCGGAATTTTCGCCGCGCGCGGCTCATGGCTCGACCGCGCCGGCAGCTTATTTTCCAACGGTGTATTTCCACCACACCCGGATAGGTCCACGCCACCAACCGGCGGCGCGGCCTCGGTCATCCTGGCCAGCCGCGGCGCCCAACGGTCGCGCCTTCGTGTCACTCTCCGGGAGGAGCAACCCATATGCCAATCGCGGCGCAACGGATCATTCGGCCCGACGACGTGCGTAACTTCGGCCGCTTCGGCGATGCCGTCGAGGTGCCCAACCTCACCGACGTGCAAACGCGCTCCTACGACCGCTTCCTGCAACTCGACGTGCCGACCGACAAGCGCACCGCCAGCGGTCTCGAAGGCGTGCTGCGCGAAATCTTCCCCATCGAGAGCTACGATAAGAGCCTGAGCCTCCAGTACATCAAGTACGAACTGAGCAAGCCGCGCTACGACGCCGACGAGTGCCGCCAGCTGCGCCTCACCTATGGCCGGCCCTTCCGCGTCTGGCTGCGCCTCAACAAGGAGCAGCCGGTCGAGGAAGAAGTCTACCTCGGCGATATGCCGATCATGATCGGCGGCGGCGAGTTCATCATCAACGGCGCCGAGCGCGTCGTCGTCAGCCAGCTGCACCGCTCGCCCGGCGTCGATTTCGTCGTCGATACCGACGCCGGCGAGCGCAAGCTCCACTCGGCCCGCATCATTCCCGAACGCGGCAGCTGGATCGAGATCAACGTCACCAAGAAGGAAACCCTCGGCGTCCGCATCGATCAATCGGGCAAGTTCTCGGCCATGACGCTCCTCCGCGCCATGGACCCGAAGTATTCCACCGACGCCGATATCTTGCAAGCCTTCTATCCGACGGAAATCGTCAAGCTGACGCCGGCCAACCGCGTGCGCCTGGAGAACGCCGTCGCCGTCGGCGACGTCATCGATCCCGAAACCGGCGAGGTCTACCAGGAGAGCGGCCAAGTCCTCACCAAGGACCACGTCGATAAGATCTACGCCTGCGGCATCAAGGAACTCACCGTCCTCGGTAAGGTCAAGGACGCGCTCATCCAGACCTCGCTCGACGAGGATCCGACCAACACCCACGAAGAAGCGCTGCTGCGCATCTACCAACGCTTGCGGCCCGGCAACCCGGCCCAGCTGGAGAAGGCGCGCGAGCTGTTCCGCGAGAAATTCCAGGACCCGAACCGCTATCGCCTGGGCAAGGTCGGCCGCTTTCGCATCAACCGCAAGTTCGACCAGGACATCCCCGAAACCGAGATGGTCCTGCAATCGCTCGACTACTTGAACGCCATCAAGTACGTCCTCAACCTGCGCGGCGGCGAGGGCCTGGTAGACGACATCGATCACCTCGGCAACCGCCGGCTGCGCACCATCGACGAACTGGCCGCCGACGAGTTGCGCAAGGGCTTCCTCAAGCTGCGCCGCACCGTGCAAGAGCGCATGAGCATCCGCGACCAGCAGGACATGACGCCGCGCTCGTTGATCAATCCCAAGAGCGTGTCGGCGGCGATCGAGTATTTCTTCGGCCGCGGCGAACTGTCGCAGGTCGTCGATCAGACCAACCCGTTGGCCATGCTGACGCACGAGCGGCGCCTCAGCGCGCTGGGGCCGGGCGGCTTGAACCGCAAGCGCGCCGGCTTCGAGGTGCGCGACGTGCATATCTCGCACTATGGCCGCATCTGCCCCATCGAGACGCCCGAGGGCACGAACATCGGCCTGATTTCCAGCCTGTCGATCTACGCCGGCGTGGACGAGTACGGCTTCCTGATCACGCCTTATCGCAAGGTGAACAAGCGCAAGCTGACCGCCGAGGTCACCTGGCTGCGCGCTGACGAGGAATCGCAGGCCCACCTGGCGCCGGCCGACACGCCCAGCGACAGCGACAAGATCACCCAAGACCGCGTCATCGCCCGCTTCGGCGGCGATTTCATCAACGTCAGCAGCGACGCCGTCCAGTACCTCGACATCTCGCCCAAGCAGATGGTCGGCGTCTCGGCGGGGTTGATTCCGTTCCTGGAACACGACGACGCCAACCGCGCGCTGATGGGTTCCAACATGCAGCGCCAGGCGGTGCCGCTGCTCATCACGGAGCCGCCGTTGGTTTCGACCGGCCTCGAACGCGAGGTCGCCATGAACAGCGGCATGATTGTCCGCGCCGAGAAGGCCGGCACCATCACCTACGTCGATGCCGAACGCATCAAGGTCGATGAGCGCGAGTATGTACTGCGCAAGTTCGTCGGCCTCAACGAGCGGACATGCCTGAACCAGAAGCCGATCATCAAGCTCGGCCAGAAGGTGAAGAAGGGCCAGATCATGGCCGACGGCGCCGCCACCAACCGCGGCGAACTGTCGCTGGGCCGCAACGTGCTGGTCGCGTTCATGGCCTGGGACGGCTACAACTTCGAGGACGCCATCATCATCAGCGAAAAGCTGGTGAAGGAAGATACCTACACCTCGATCCACATCGAGGAATTCGAGATCGAAATCCGCGAGACCAAGCTCGGCAAGGAAGAGTTCACGCGCGACATCCCCAACGTCTCCCCCAAGGCGCTGGGCAACCTCGACGAATACGGCATCGTGCAGGTCGGCACCTTCGTCCGGCCCGGCGACATCCTCGTCGGCAAGGTATCGCCCAAGTCGCGCAGCGAGTTGACCCCGGAAGAAAAGCTGCTGCACGCGATCTTCGGCCGCGCGGGCGAGGACGTGAAGAACGACAGCCTCGAAGTGCCCAGCGGCGTTGAGGGGATCGTCATCCACACGCAGCGCTTCAGCCGTCGCGCCAGCATGTCGGAAGAAGAGCGCAAGGCGTTCGACAAGGAACAGAAGGAGATCGAGGCGCTCTACCTCAAGAAGATCGCCGATCAGTTCCTCGGCCTGGCCGCCGAGTTGGGGACCGTGCTGGACAAGAAGGAACTGAAGGATCCCGGCACCGGTAAGCCGCTGGCGGCCGACAAGGACGACAAGGTCGTCGCCGAGCAGGCGGGGATCTTCGTGCTGCCCAGCAACGGCTTGCAGACGCTCGACCTGCGCAGCCCCGAAAAGCTGAAGCAGTGCCAGGACATCTACGGCAAACATCAGGAACGCATCCTGGTATTGCTCGACGAGCGGGAGCACAAGCTGAACTCGCTGAAGCGCGGCGACGAGTTGCCCAGCGGCGTGCAGCAGATGGTCAAGGTGTACGTGGCCACCAAGCGCGTCATCTCCGTCGGCGACAAGATGGCCGGCCGCCACGGCAACAAGGGCGTCATCTCGAAGGTACTGCCCGAGGAGGATATGCCGTTTTTGCCCGACGGCACCGGCGTGGACATCCTGCTCAACCCGCTGGGCGTACCGAGCCGCATGAACGTTGGCCAGATTTTGGAGACCCACCTGGGTTGGGCGGCGTCGAAGCTCAACTTCAAGGCGATCACGCCGGTTTTCGACGGCGCCACCGAGGCGGAGTTGCGCACCTGCATGTTGGAAGCCGGTTTGCCGGAGAGCGGCAAGGCTTACCTGTACGACGGCCGCACGGGGGAGCGTTTCGAGCAAGCCACCACGGTCGGCTACATCTACATGCTCAAGCTGCATCACCTGGTGGACGACAAGGTCCATGCCCGCGCCACGGGGCCGTACTCGCTCATCACGCAGCAGCCGCTGGGCGGAAAGGCACGCTTCGGCGGCCAGCGCTTCGGCGAAATGGAAGTCTGGGCGCTGGAAGCCTACGGCGCCGCCTACATCCTACAGGAACTCCTCACGGTCAAGAGCGACGACGTGGAGGGCCGCACCAAGATCTACGAGTCGATGGTCAAGGGCGAAAACACGCTGGAAGCGGGGACGCCGGCGAGCTTCGACGTGTTGACGAACGAGATTCGCGGTCTGGGCTTGAATATGCAGCTGGAGAAGAAGCGGGTTTGAGCGTCTGTTCCGAAGTTAAGTCTCGCACCGGCGGGCGTAATGATCCGGGCCGCACTTCGCCAGTTATGGGGATGGCTCCGACGACTCCACCTGACGGGGAATGATCGGGACGCTTCGCCGTCCCCCGACGAAGTATCGTCGCGGGTGCATCGGGTCTACGAAACGGGGAAGCCGCGCTACCAATTGCGGCCAGGCGAGGAAGGGGTGTCCGTCTTCGACGCCCTCAAGGTGATGGCCAAGGCCATCCTTCCCTATTTTCGGGAAGGGAGTCTCGTAACGACCCAAGATGTGGCACGGATTGAAGCCATCGGCTTGCGGATTGTCAAGACGCCTGGCGACCCACGGCTTCCCGAGTTGTTGAGGGCCAACCATGCGATTATCGGCCCGTCCGAGGGGATGACGCGAAAGCAGTTCAAGCAGGCGCTAAATAGTTTGGAAGAGGCAACGGGAAACCCGCCATGACTGATTCCGACGAATTGCGTTCCCTCGTGAGGCAATTGACCCCTCATGTCGATCAGGCGTGCCTGCGCGGCCAAGGTAAGGCTTCGTTCGTGTTCGCCCGGCACAACGGCAGGGCGGTCGAGATATCCGAGAGCGACGACGGCTGGTGGCTGGAGTTTTGGGAAGCCGGGTTCGAAGAGGATGCGGCTCCCGTCAAGGAAACGATGCTACAAACTACCCGTCAAGCGGTCGATGAGGCTAGGTTATGGCTTGCCCCGTCTCACGGACGAGCGGCCGATCCCGTCTCCGGCACTCAACCGCGTGGCATGAATGGACCCGTTCGGTATTAAGCATTCAGAGAGGGGGTGTGGCTCGTGGCGACCCTGTCGCTCCGCGGGAGGCTTTCCAGGTGATCGGCGATTGGAAAGGCAGCCAGTATGGCATCGGTAGCCGCCGCTTGGATTACTATTTGTTTCTCGACCACGATGGGCGTTACGAACGCACTCTCAGCGCCGAGCCAAACCATGAGTGTCGAGACACCGGATCGTGGGAGTATCAAGAATCGGAAGAAACGCTTTGCCTGAAAGCGGATAGTCCTAATGATTTGGACGACAGATACCGCGTGGGATCGGTCAGTGGATGCGAGCGCTCAAACGTCTTACTCGTCCTGCACGCGGCCGTACTCGCTAGTGCAGCGTCAAAGCCTCGATTTAGGGTAGAGGCGTCCCGCACCTCGTCTGAATTCTGGCGAATTCAGCTACTCGGACGACGACCCCCGTAGCTGAATTCGCCAGAATTCAGCCCCGCGACCCTAAAGTCAAGCCTTG
>JBBSES010000116.1:0-10530 GCA_038239465.1 Gemmatales bacterium | reverse complement strand
TCGCCCTTCACATCGACGGTGATCTTCTTGGAGAGATCGCCGTTGGCGACGGCGGTCGTCACCTCGGCGATATTGCGTACCTGGCCGGTCAAGTTGCCGGCCATCAGATTGACGTTGTCGGTCAAATCCTTCCAGGTGCCAGCGACGCCGCGCACGTCGGCCTGGCCGCCGAGCTTGCCTTCGGTGCCGACTTCGCGTGCCACGCGCGTCACTTCCGAAGCGAAGGAACTGAGTTGGTCCACCATCGTGTTGACGGTGTTCTTTAACTCCAAAATTTCGCCCTTTACATCAACAGTGATCTTCTTGGACAGATCGCCGTTGGCGACGGCAGTGGTGACTTGAGCGATATTGCGCACTTGCGCCGTCAGGTTGCCGGCCATGAAGTTGACGCTGTCGGTCAGGTCTTTCCAGGTGCCGGAGACGCCCTCGACGCGAGCCTGGCCGCCGAGTTTGCCTTCGGTGCCGACCTCGCGCGCCACGCGCGTCACTTCCGAGGCGAAGGAGCGCAATTGATCGACCATCGTATTGATGGTGTTCTTCAATTCGAGGAACTCGCCCTTCACATCGACGGTGATCTTTTTGGAGAGGTCGCCGGTGGCGACGGCCGTCGTCACCTCGGCGATGTTGCGCACCTGCGCGGTCAAGTTGCCGGCCATTGAATTGACGCTGTCGGTCAGGTCCTTCCACGTCCCGGCCACGCCCTTGACCTTGGCTTGTCCGCCGAGCTTGCCTTCGGTGCCGACCTCGCGCGCCACGCGCGTCACCTCGGCGGCGAAGGAGCCGAGTTGGGCGACCATGCGGTTGACGATCTTGGCGGTGCGCAGAAACTCGCCCTGCAGCGGCCGCTCGTCGATCTCCGAGGCCATGGTCTGCGACAGATCGCCCTGGGCCACGGCGCCGATGACGCGCGCCGTTTCGCTGGTCGGGTGGGCCATGTCGCCGACCAACTCATTGACGGAATCGATCGACTGCTGCCAGAAGCCGCTGACGTCGCCCAGCGAGGCGCGCTGGGCGATCTTGCCTTCCTTGCCGACGACGCGGCTCATGCGCTCCAGTTCCTTGGCCATGCGCTCGTTGAGTTCGACGATCTCGTTGAAGGTGTCGGCCACCTTGCCCGCGATGCCGGTCCACTCCACGGGCAGACGCACGGAGGTGTCGCCTTTTTTCAGGCCGTTCAGCGCCTTCAAGAGGGTGGAGGCATCGACGTGCGCGGGAAGGGTATCGAGAACGGCGGCCATGGCGGTGACTCCGGAAAGGCGACATCCAGCAAACGCGAACAGCCCCGGGGAATGGTCTGCCATTCCCCGGGGCTGCCGTAGACCCGGGATTTGGACGCGAGGTTTTTAGACCTCGGGCCATGATAAGGCGGTCCGCGCTGGCTTGTCAACAAGGGCGGTCGCTCGGCAAATTACGCTATAAAACGGGCCACTTCCTCATGGCCGCGGTTCGGCCGTATTTACGTTGTTGGCGGGTATGGCCGCGAACACGCGGCGCAGGTCCTCGAAATCGACGGGCTTCGTCAAATGCGTGTCGAAGCCGGCCTTTAGCGCGTTCTGCTTGTCCGTGTCCTGCCCGTAGCCGCTCAGGGCCACGATATAGGCGGAGCTGAGCGTCGCGTCTTCGCGCATCGCGCGGGCGACGGCGTAGCCATCCATGCCGCCGGGCAAACCGATGTCGCAGATGACGACGCGGGGAGCGAACTCGCGCCCCATGCGCAAACCGATGACCCCGGTCGCGGCCACCGCGACGGTATGTCCGGTCATGGTGAGCAACATGCTCATGCTGGCCGCCGCGTCCGCGTTGTCCTCGATGAGCAGGATACGAGTCGATACATCCGTCGCGTTGGCCCGTGGCGTCGCGGGCGGCTCGGTCGCGCATTCTTCCAGCGGCAGCGAGAGCGTCACTTTCGTTCCGCGACCAATGCCGTCGCTGTGGGCCACGACCTCGCCGCCGTGCAATTCGATCAGGCCTTTGACCAGCGCCAAACCCAGGCCCAAACCGCCGCGGCTGCGGTCCAAACTGCGGTCGGCCTGTGCGAACGTGTCGAAGACGCGGGTCAGGATGTCGGCCTCCATGCCAATTCCCGTGTCGCGGACGGCGATCCACACGCGACCCCGTTCCGCCGCGCGGCCCATGTCTATCTCGACGCGGCCGCCAGGGTCGGTGAATTTGCAGGCGTTATGCAGCAGGTTGCCCACGACTTGAGCCATGCGCGTGCGGTCGCCCAGGGTCCAAAGCGGTTCGGACGGCGACCGATTTTCGAGCGTCAAGCCCGCGGCTACCAGGCCAGCGCGGTGGTCCTCAGCCACTTCGCGCACGAGTCGGGTGAGTTCGATCGGCTCTTTTTGCAGCAGAATTTTGCCGCGCGAGATGCGCGACATATCGAGAAGGTCGTCCACCAGCCGGGTCATGTGAGACACCTGGCGATCGATCATATCGCGTGCCTGGATCAATTCCGGTTCGCGGTGGTCCAGGAGACGCATGACCTCGACGGCGTTGCGGACGGGGGCCAGCGGGTTGCGCAATTCGTGGGCGAGCATGGCCAGGAATTCGTTCTTGTGGCGGTCGGCTTCCTGCAAGCTCTGGTAGAGGAGCGCGTTATCGAGGGCGATGGCGGCGCGATCGGCGAAGTCCTCCGCCAGCGCCCGATCCGCGATCCCCGCCGCTTGCTGCGAATCGCCGCACGCCAACGTCAAGGCGCCGAGAGTACGGCCGCGAGCCACCAGGGGGAAAACCAAGGCGGATCGGAGGGTTCGCCCCGTCGAAGAAGCGTTTAAAGCCGGGAGCGCGATCGGCGGATAAGCGATGGCGAGGTCTTTCAGCGTTTGAACCTGCCCGGTCGCCAGCGCCCGGTCCACGGCCTCGCGCAGCGCGTCGTTCGGCGCCTGTGCGGCGCCCAAGGTGCCGGTGTGCCGTTCGGGATCGGGCGGACATATCCAGGCCAGGTCGGTCTGCCACGGCCCCGCGCGGTCGCCGACCAAAGTAACGGCGGCCAGGTCGGCCAGTTCCGGCACCGCCAGTTCCAACAGCGTATTGACGCGGCCGACCGCGTCGAGCGAGGACACGAGCGCGGAGCCGGCGCGGGCCAGGAAGTTCGAGCGCCGTGTCGCCTCCTCGGCCGCCGCCCGCGCCGCCTGCTCGCGTGCCAAGAGGACTTGCTCTTCGGCCTGGCGCCGCACCTTGAGCGTCATGCGAAACAGGTCCACGAAGACCTTGACCTTGGTGCGCAGGATCGTGGGCAAGACCGGCGCCAGAATGTAATCGACGGCGCCGAGGGAATACCCTTGCTCGGTGTGCATGTCATCGACGTAAGCCGTGACGAAGATGATCGGCGTGTGCGCCGTCTTGCGCCGTCGGCGGATCATGGAGGCCGTTTCGAGGCCGTCGATATCGGGCATGTTCACGTCGAGGAGGATGACGGCGAACTCGCGCTCCAGGATGTGCCGCAGCGCCTCCGTGCCCGAATAGGCCGTGACGATATTCTCGCCCAACTCCTCCAGGATCGAGCGCACGACGAGCACTTTTTCGGGCAGGTCGTCCACGATCAGGATGTTGACCTTGTCGGCGTCGAGCATGCTCCGAATTCCATCTGCCATCGTCGGGGTCGAGGCGAGCGAAGCCAATCGCTAGTTATAGCTCAGCCCGACTATTCGGAGAAGCTTTTCATACAACTCTAAACCTCCGTCGCGCTTACCGGCGAAGCCGTTCGAGGAGTTGCCGCGCCTCGGGGTAATCGGAACGCGCCTCGATTGCCGCCTCGACGCTTTGCCGCGCCATCGCTTTATCGCCGTTGCCGAGATGCACCAACGCCAGATTGAAATGAACCAACGCGGCCGGCGCGCCGCCTTCGAGGGCGTGACGTAAATCGACGGCTGCTCTCTCGTTGTTTCCGGCTTCATAGGCCAGAACGCCGCGATTCAAGGAGGCGAGGCCGAGGGTCGGTTGCAACTCCAACGCCCGGTCGTAATCGCGCCGCGCGGCATCGGACTGTTTGAGCGCTCGATAACACAAGCCCCGATTGTAGTAACACTCCGCTCGCTCGGGCGCGAGCGCGATGCACACGCGGAACGCCGCGAGAGCGTCTCGCGCCCGGCCCAGACGATAGGCGCATACGCCCTGGTAATAATTGGGCCAAAAGCCGCCCGGCTCCAGCGCGACGGCTCGATCCAGCACGATCATCGCGGCTTGAAGATCGCCCAAGCGCATGTGCCATCGGCCCAGGGCGGCGTGTTCCCAGGCGGTTCGCGGCTGACACAAGCTGGCCCGTGCCCGCGCTTGCGCGGCGGCTAGCGGTAGCCCCATCTCCGTCAGGCTCGCGGCGCGCACGGTTTCGAGGATCGGGCTAGTTCCGAAACGGCGCTCGACGTCTTCGAGGACGGCCAGCACTTCCCGATGAGTCTCGGCGCCGGTCGCCCGGCCCCGCACTTCGGACCAAAGCAGCGCCAGGTCGAGCAGATCGCCGCGCAACCGACGGCGCGCCTCGTCGTCCGAGTTCGCTTCGTCGCCGAGCAGCAGCCATTCGCGCGTCTCCCATATTCTCGCGCAGGCGTCGTGCAGGAAATGCCGTTGGTCGGGCGAAAGCGCATCGACGTCGATGAGGAGTCGGAGGCGATCCGTGAGGGCATGAAGTTCGCTCGCCGCGCGGCCACGTTGGGCACTTTCCACATGCGCTTCCAACGCGGCGGTCGCGTTACTTTGGCCAGGGAGCCAGCGTAAGGCTTGCAATCCCCGTTGGGCCGCGCGTTCGGCGGCCTCATGGTCCCCGCGCGCGAGCAAGTCTCGGCTCTCGATCGAGGCCACGTCCGCGGTGTACGAAGCGTGGGCGAAGTAGGCCGCGCCCGCGCCGACGAACAGGAGGGCCATCAGGACGACGGCTATCTTGAGCAGGGCGACGGGTAAGCCAAGCGGTTCGCGGCGGCGCCATTTGCGAAACCGCTCCCCCATGCCCGTAGGGGCCACGCCTTGCAAGGGGCGGTCGAACACGTGGCGCCTCAAGTCGTCGGCCAGGGTGCCGGCCGTCTCATAGCGCTCGACGGCCTTCTCGCGCAGACAGCGCGCCACGATGGAGGCCAGGCCTTGGCTCACGGCGGGATTGAGGCGGCGAAGGGCCGCACCGGGATCGCCGAACGGCGGCAACTCGCCCGCGAGGGCTTCGTAGAGGACGATGCCGAGCGAGTACAGGTCGGCCCGCGCGTCCACCGTGGCGGTTAACGGCGCGTCCGTCTGGAGAGACTGCAT
This sequence comes from Gemmatales bacterium, assembly GCA_038239465.1. Classification (GTDB taxonomy): domain Bacteria; phylum Planctomycetota; class Planctomycetia; order Gemmatales; family Gemmataceae; genus JBBSES01. Next base: position 5,292 of record JBBSES010000116.1, on the reverse strand, counting down.
GGCGCTATCGTGTTCGGGCGATTGATACATGAGGGTGCCGCCGAGCCATTCGAGGGGCGGCCCGTCGGGATGAATGGGAGGCCGAGCGAGGTGGAAATCCAGCAGCATCGGCTGACCGTCGCAGGCGACGAGAATGTTGGCCGGCTTGATATCGAGATGGATGAGATCGCGTTCGTGGGCGTACTGGAGGCCGTCGGCGAGACAGGCGACGAGGGAACAAATCGCCTGGACGTACGATTGATGGCCCAACGCCGCGCGCATCGGCCCGGCACTCGGCATCGGTACCGGACTCGCTTTTTGCGCCGCGTCCAACGCTTCGACGAGTTGGCGGCCGGTGCGCCGTTGGGGCGGCGTGGCCTCCATCGAAGTCAACAGCGCTTCGAGGGTCGTACCGCCGAAATAGGGCATAACGATCGCGCGCAGATGGCGTATCGGCTCGTCGTGGACCCAGTAGAGCGGCACGATGTTGCTATGCTGGAGGCGCGCCAGCGACAGGTGTTCGTGGCCGTCGGCGGGCGTCACCTTGAGGACCAGGGGCCGGTCGCCGAGGGCCGGCTGACGGGCCAGGAAAACACTGCCCACGGCGCCTTTGCCCAGCTGGGCCACGAGCAGGAAGTCGCCGAGTTCCTGGCCGACTTCGGGAATGCCCGGCGCGCTCACCGCGAAATCGGACGGCGGCGCGGCGAGGAGCATGGCCAGTTCGCTGGAAAACTCGGGGAAGCGGGCGATAAAGGCTTCCGCCGCGAGGGCGTCGCCGTGTTGGCGCCGTTGGGTGAATTCCTCGTAGATGAGACGCAAGAGCGCGGCCGAGTCGTCGCGCAGTTCGGGATAGGTCCGCAAATAATGTTCGACGGAGAGGCGTTCGCCCTCGCGCCAGGCGCGGGCCAGGTCGCGCACCACCTTGCCGGCCAGGTCGATTTCCGGCTGGCCAAACGCTTGAGTGACGTGGGGCGCCACGCAAGCCGCGGAATGGTCGAAGGATTGAATGGGCATGGACACCCTTTCCGCGCCAACGCAATCCAGCACATCGGAAACGACGACTCCGAGCCGGTTCCTCGCGGCTCGAAGTCGTTTAGTTCGCCGCATTCATGAGCCAGGGCATGGCGGCAGGGTCTTCGGCCAAGACGATGGCGAGAGCGCGGTCGCGTTCCCCGCGACGACGCCGGAGAACCTCGGCACCGACGATAGCCACCGCCGACAGGGCCACCAACCAGGGCAACATTTCCGGCTGGCCGAGCAGCTGGCCCAGATTTTCGCGGAGGTCGGCCACTCGGTTCAGGAACTGGCGCACATCGGCCCCGAACCGGGCCAGTTCGAAGCCGGGATTGTCGGCCAACAGCGCCGAACCTATCGGCTCTGGGGCGAACGCGACTCCCTCCGTCCGCTCCGACGGCCGTACCTCGGTCCCGGTCGGTCCCTCGATGCCGCCGCCGTTCGCGGCAGCCTCGACTGGATCCGTCCCGCGGCTGCCGTCGATTTCGAAGAGGGCCGCCAGACGGGTCGCCGACAAGGTGTTGGTGAATACGAAAGCCCGCTCACCGACGCCAATGGCCGATGGCGAGGGCGACAGTTCGCTGCCATTCGAGCCGGAATCGAGGGCGGCCGTTTCCGCTGGAAACTCTCGGATATTGGCAGAAGGCCGCGGACTGGCACGGCCGGCGGGTTCCTGCTCCAAAGCGACCGCGAGGCTCGGCGTCGTTGCTCCGGCGGGAGGCAACGGTGTCCCGTTTTGGCCCGGCGACACGGCGGGCGCGGTATGACCTGGCGAGCCGCCGCCGTTCGATGACGGCGTACTGGACGGAGGAACTCCTATCGTGATAACCACCGAAGGGCCGCCGTCGCCGGGAAGTTGCGTGCCGCCGCCGGGGGGCGGGTCGCTGGAGCCATTCCCCGTGTCGATAACGACCGCCCCGCCTCCGCTGTCGATCTGCCCGGCGACGCTCGAACCGCCCAGCGTGACCTCAACGCCCCCTTTCACGCCTTCCGACCCCCCTGGGGGGACGGCCACCGTCGCCAGGGACGAGCCGCCGATAGCGAGGTTCAGGTTGGCGCTCAAACCGAGAGTTCGCCCGACGTTCAGGCGAGCGCTCAATTGCAGACCGGTGACGCTCCCGGTGGAAGGAGCCGGCAGGGCATCGGTCACGGCCCCGATCGTTTTCGACAAAGCGGCCACGCTCGAAAGGACGGGCGTTGGTCCGAGCACCGTCGGTCCCATGACAGCGCCGGCGATGCTCAGCAGACGGCGGTCTTCCAATATCTCGACTGCCGGGAGGAAAGCCGATTTTCTTCGCGGTGAATTGTGCATGGCGGACTCCGTCCATTGCGTTCGTCGGCACACGGCCGACAGTTACGGGAAGTCACGCTCGGCGGCGAGAGGAAAAGCGGCCCACGACGGGCAAACGACTCTCGGGCAAGCGCGACTCATGACCGAACGTTCCAGGGAGGCGCCGTTGCCTTCGAGACCGACGAGAATGGGAGGTTGAGGCTTGGCCTTAACCGATCGAGGGGAAATAGGTCTATTCAAAAGGAAGTATATATTTCAGGTTTAGCTCCAATCTCCTGACAAGTCAAATGCCCCTCTGGCAGTTCCCTGTTTCACGTTCAACTCAACGGGGCAAATTTCGCGCCAATCCCCGGACGACGTTGCAGTCCACCATGAAATTGGGGAGCGACCGCGAACCTCTCGCGGCCCTCGCGTGTCGCGGGCTTTTGGAGTTCCCATCCATCGGTAGGAGAAGCCACGCATGTCCGCCTTATTCTCGATGGCCGTCATGCAACCGGACGACTACGACGAGGTTCTCGCCCTCTGGCGGCAGTGCCCCGGCGTTGGCCTTACGCCATCCGACAATCGGGAAGCCGTTCACGCCTATCTTGCCCGCAATCCCGGATTATGCTTGGTCGCCCGCAATGAGGGGCGGATCGTCGGTGCCGTCCTCTGCGGCCACGACGGTCGCCGGGGCTACCTGTACCACCTGGCGGTTGCCCGAGAGCATCGGCGCCAGGGCGTCGGCCGAGCCATCGTGGATGCCTGTCTCTCCCGGCTCGCGTCGGCCGGCATCCAGCAGGCCACGATCTTCGTCTACGGTCGCAACGACACGGGCCAACAGTTCTGGCGGCAAGGCGGCAAGGCGGCTGGAACGACCGCGCCGATCTGGTGGTCTTGCAGGAGGAGACGCCGCCGGCGACAACACCTTGAAGATCGTCCCTCAAACCCGGAGACGCTCTATGAGCATCCCGCTCTTTCATGTCGATGCGTTCACCGACCAGCCCTTCGCGGGCAACCCGGCCGCCGTGTGCCTCCTGCCCGACGAACGGCCCGATGCCTGGATGCAGCGAGTTGCCGGCGAGATGAACCTGTCCGAGACCGCTTTCGTGCGGAAGCAAGACGATGGCTACGGCCTCCGCTGGTTCACGCCAAGGGTGGAGGTGGACCTATGCGGCCACGCCACGTTGGCTTCGGCCCACGTCTTATGGGACCAGGGCCACGTTCGGCCCAACGAGACGATCCCGTTTCACACGCGGAGCGGCGTCTTGGAGGCGGTCCGCGCACGCGACGTCATCGAACTCGATTTCCCCTTAAATGCCCGAAGCGCCGGCCATCGCCCCGCCGGGCCTGGCCGAGGCGCTGGCAGTGCCGTTCGAGTACGTCGGCAAGAGCCGATTCGACTATCTGGTGGAAGTACCGTCGGAAGCCACGCTGCGGCGCCTGGCCCCGAACTTCCGCGTGTTGGCGAGTCTGCCCGTCCGGGGCCTGATTGTTACCAGCCGGTCGGCCCGGCCCGAGTTCGATTTCGTGTCTCGGTTCTTCGCTCCCGGCGCCGGCATCGACGAAGACCCCGTGACCGGCTCGGCCCACTGCTGCTTGGCGGCCTATTGGCGGAAGCACTTGCACAAGGATGCCTTCATCGCCTACCAGGCCTCGGCGCGCGGAGGTGTCGTGCGAGTTCGGGTCGAGGGGGACAGGGCCATCCTCGGCGGCCAGGCCGTGACGGTGAGCCAGGGAACGTTGCTGGCCGTTGGATGAGCGGAAGCGGATCGTCGTGAAGCAGCCCGCCGGCTGGGTCAAGCGACCTCGCGCGGACGCATCGCGCTGTGATATGACTCTGGTGCGTCCGCGCGAATGCGCTCGACGCGCCCTACGTCCTACGACGCCAATCTTTCACGAAGATGATCCTTGACAGCCGGTGTGGCCGCGTTCAAGATGCGTCTCAGCCATAGGCACGTTTTTGGCGCTCGCATGTTCGCCTCGTTGTGTCTCTCCGACGAACAGGTGCATGAAATGAGGATCTCCCGATTTTGCCGCTGGTCGTTGCTCGTCGCACTGCTGTCTTTCGCCTTGTTTCCCGCCGCACGGCGGCAAGGGCTGCAAGCGGCCTTCTCCGTGCCGACCGCGGAAGTCACGGCGGCCGCCTTCTCGCCCGATGGTAAGTGGCTGCTCACCGGCTACAAGAGTACGGCAGGCATTCCGGGCATCGCCGCCCTAAATTTGACGCTCTGGGAAGTTTCCACCGGCAAGGAAGTCCGCTCTTGGTGCGGCCACGACGACCACGTGACTTTCGTGGCGTACCTTCCCGACGGCAAACGAGCCGTGACGGTCGCTCTGAACAGAGAGATCAAACTTTGGGATATGCCGGACTGTCGAGAAACCAAGGCATACAAACTCGAAAATGTTATAGGATTCCCGGCGCTGTCCCCCGATGGAAAGTTGCTCCTGACCTATGGCCCCACCTTGTGGGACCTGGAATCCGGCAAGCGCGTGCGCGATTTGGAAAGACCGTGGAAGGGCCTTGGCTTTGCCTTTTCGCCGGACGGCAAGCTAGCCGTCTCGGGCGGCCGAACCGACGTGGGCGAGTATGATTCGGCCGTTTGGGATGTCGCATCGGGACGCCAAATCCGACGGTTCGACTCACACGTTGGCACTCGGATGACGCCCTTTTCCCCGGACGGTAAACGCCTATTGGGCCTCAAGAACAATGGGCTGGGGCCAGCTGGAACGATGTATCGTATGGTTCTCATTGGAGTAGAAGACGGGAAAATTCGCCCTGCCACCGAAGAAGAGGAAACGCACGGCAACACTGCCTATTTTAACGGCTCGGGCCGCTACCTCTTGACTGCCGGTATCGATGGAAAAGGACCAATGTCCAAGAGGGTCCTCACTCTTTGGGAGTTGGCGACCAGAAAGCGCGTGTGGACCGTGGAAAATGACGGCGCGGTATTCGCGTTGACGAGCGACCGCACCTTGGCGTTTACCGCCTGGGGCAACCGAAAGGGAGGCGAGAGCGGACTGACAAT
>JBBSES010000115.1:0-10636 GCA_038239465.1 Gemmatales bacterium | reverse complement strand
GGCCCCAAGGCCGGGCCTAATACCGCTCGCGCGGGAAGCCCTATGAACAGAGCTGGAAGATCCAGCTACATTAGCCCCGTTCACGGGGCTTCCCGCGTCAGCGGTATTAGGCCCGGCCTTGAGGCCGGGTCACGTCAGCGCTCAAGCCTCGACGCTCGCCACGTTGTTACCTTGCGCCATTTCCAGCTGCGCCCGATGCAATCGAGCATAGCTGCCGCGTTGCCCCAGCAACTCGGGATGCGTCCCCATCTCGGCGACGCGGCCGCGCTCCAATACCACGATGCGATCCGCGCGGCGCAGCGTACTCAGCCGATGGGCGATGGCGATGGTCGTGCGGCCGCGCGTCAGGTTCTCTAATGCCGCCTGGATTTCGCGCTCCGTCTCGGTATCCACCGAGGAGGTCGCCTCGTCCAATATGAGGATGGCTGGGTCGATCAGCAGCGCGCGGGCGATGGAGATGCGTTGCCGTTCGCCGCCGGAGAGCGATTGGCCGCGCTCGCCGACCAGCGAATCGTAGCCGTCGGGCAAGCGCAGAATGAATTCATGGGCACGCGCCGCGCGGGCGGCGGCAACGATCTCAGCGCGCGTCGCGTCTGGCTGGCCATAGGCGATGTTCTCGGCGATGGTGCCGTAAAACAGAAACGGGTCTTGAAGAACGATGCCGATGGTGCGCCGATAGGACGCCACCGGGAACGAACGGATATCGACGCCATCGACCTGGATCGAGCCATCGGCCACGTCGAAGAAGCGGCATATCAGGTTGATGAGCGTACTTTTGCCGGCGCCGCTGGGGCCGACGAGACCGATCATTTCGCCGGGCGCGATATTCAGGTCGATGCCGTGCAGCACTTCGCGCGTGCCATATTTGAAGCGCACTCCCTTGAGCGCGATGCGCCCTTCGGGTCGACCCGGCTCGATGGGGTTCGTCGGCTCGGGCACGCTGGGTACGCGGTCGAGAATCTCGAAGATGCGCTGAGCGCTCGCGGCGGCACGCTGCATGTTCGAGAAGATGCGGATCATCGATTCGCTGCGCGTGTAAAAGCGGGTGATATAGGCGAGAAATGCCGTTAACACGCCGACCGTGATGTGCGAATGCACCACGCGCCAGCAGGCGAAGCCCCAGACGATCAACAATCCCAGCGTCGTGAGGAAAGTCATCACGGGGCCAAAGAAGGACCATGTGAGATTGACGCGATCGTTGGCGCTGAGAACGCGGTTGTTGCTGTGGCGGAAGCGTTCGACCTCGCGGTGTTCCTGGGCGAACGCCTTGACGACGCGGATGCCGGGGATAGTGTCGGCCAGCACGCTCGTCAACTCGGCCCAGGCCAGCGTCCCCTGGCGATAGCCGTGCAGCAGTCGGCGGCGCACCCAATGGACCAGGCCGACGATGAGCGGAAACGGCGATAGCGTCGCCAGCGCGAGGATCGGATCGATGAGCAGCATGACCGTCGCCGTCATGGCGATCATGAGCACGTCGGTGGCGAAATCGACGAGGTGCGTCGAGAGGAAGTTGCACAGGCGGTCGGTATCGCTACTGACGCGCGACATCAAATCGCCGGTGCGCTTGCCGCCGAAGAATTCGAGGGACAGCTCTTGCAAGTGAGCGTAGGTGTTCAGGCGCAGGTCGGCGCTGACGCGCTCGCTGACCCAGGCCGAGACGTAGGAGCGAATCCAGTCCAGTCCCCAGCCGAGGAGCGCCGCCACCAGCAAGCCGCCGAGATACCAGTAAACGAGATTGAAATCGACGGCTTGCCCATTCTGGTGCGGAATCAACACGCGGTCGAGCAACGGCATCGTCAGATAGGGCGGCACCAATCCGGCAGCTGTACTTGCCAGCGTCAGAAAGAAGCCGAGGACAATCATGCCAGCGCGCGGCCGGGCGAAGGCGAGCAGACGCCACAGCGAAAACAGCGATTGTCGGGGTTGTAGCGGAGCACACGCCGGACACGTCTCCGCCTCGGCCGGCATGACGGCGCCGCAGCGCGGGCAGACCGAAGCGGTCGCGGAAGCACCGCCGTCGCGCAGCGTTTGCCAGCGATGCACTAACAAACGGGCCGCCTGGCCGCGCTCGGCGGTGTAACGCCAGTGGGCCAGCCGGCACTCTTTGCCCAATAGCTCCAGACAGCCGACGCCATTTTGCTCGGTGGCGCGAAAGGTCGGCTCGTCGGCAAGCGACCATTGCTGCCAGCTGTCGGCCTTCCGGTTGAAAACCCGGCGATTGGTGAGCAACACCATGCCCGCCGCGAAGTGATGCCGCTCGTCGAGGTCCGGCGCGAACCAGGCGATGAGAGTTTCGTCGGGGCGCAGCAGCGCCTCGGCGTCGCGCCGTTGGCTTTCGGGAAAGTCACGCCATGCGTCCGCGGATGCGTTCACCAACCGGAAGCTCCGTCGTTCGATTTGCTCACCATGTTTAGACGCTCGCACGTCTCCGGCGATTCACGGCGATGCACTGTACGTTGCCGCTGTTTTATGGAGCGGGAAGGATAGGGCGTACCCGTTTCTCCTATACCTGGTCGCTTTGCTAAATTCTGACGAATTCGGCTACCGCAAGCTGAGTTCGCCAGAATTGAGCCCAGCGGCTTTGGGGGCGATCTATCCGCGTTTCCAACAGGTATTGGTAATTGCGCGGCCAATGGTCACGGTGAATTTACCCCTTCGGGGTAAATACGAAATGTTTCATTATCCGCATAGTTGGCAATAGATTCCGCTTCTCGTCCACGTCGCGGCAGCTAGACGGAATGGCCCATCCTTCGAATTCCTCTTGACAGCCGTCTTGACGCCCGTTCCCCCATCCGTATAGCTACGCTCAGCAACAGGCCCGAATGAGCGAAGCCAGGAACCACCGGCAGCGTTGCCCCACGGCTTTCCTCGAAATCCCCACGCTCCCCGCAGAATAATGGACGCCCCTTCAAACGTCTCTCCTATACGCTCGGACGATGGCCGCTTGTCGAAACAGCGCTTCAGCCCCGCCAAACCTGGCAAGCTGAGCGCAAGTTTTCGCCTGCGCGGGCGTCCGCTTGCCGGAATGTGTAAGTCCGTCGGGCGTATCCCTGGGCGGCTTGGCCGTCTATCGAAATAATGCTTTCGGTCCGATTCGCGGAATGACGAACCACCCCACTTCGCGTGAGTGCAAAGGCATGGAATTCAGGAAGGTGCTGGCGTTGCGCGGTCCTAACGTGTGGGCCAGTTTCTCGGTCCTCGAGGCCTGGGTAGACCTGGGCGAATGGAAGGACACGGCCTCTAGCGAGGTCGATGGCTTCAATGATCGGCTGACGGCCTGGCTGCCGTCGCTGGTCGAACACCGCTGCAGCGAGGGCGAACGCGGCGGCTTCTTCGAGCGCCTGCGCCGCGGGACATACCTGGCGCACATCCTCGAACATGTCGCCCTGGAGCTGCAAACGCTGGCTGGCTCGCCCGTCGGCTTTGGCCGCACACGACAAGTTTCCGACGCCATATACAAGGTCGCCGTCAAGTATCGTCATGAAGAGTTGGGCCGCGCCTCCCTCGACGCCGCCCGCGAATTGTGCCTCGCCGTGCTGCACGACACGCCTTATGACGTGAACGCCGCCCTCGCCGCGCTCCGCGATCTCGCCGCCCGCCACGCGCCTACGCTGGAAGTCGCCGCCGTCCTGGACGCCGCCCATGCCCGGCGCATTCCCGCGCGGCAGATTGACGGCGGCGGTCTGGTGCAGCTCGGCTGGGGCAAGCGGCAGCGCCGCTTCCTCAATGGCCAAATCGACCGCACCAGCGCCATCGCCGCCAGCATCGCTTACGACCGCGACCTGACCGGAGGCCTTCTCCGTGCGGTCGGCGTGCCCATCCCCGACGGTCGGCCCGTCGCCGACGCGAATGACGCATGGGCCGCCGCCGAGGAAATCGGCCTGCCCGTCGTCCTCAAGCCGCGCTACGTCAGCGGCTGCGGCACGGTCCTCGGCCCGCTCGCCACGCGCCAGGAACTCGACGCCGCCTTCGCCGTCGCCACTTCGGAAGGCTGGTCGGCCCTGGTCGAACGCTTCGTGCCCGGCAACGATTACCGCTTGCTGGTTGTCGGCGAGCGCGTCGTGGCCGCTCTGCAAGACAATACGGCCGTCGTGCCGCACGCCGACACCGCCGCTCGCGCCGTCGATGCTGCCAAGGTGGTCGGCCTCGACGTGGCCACCATCGATGTCGTGGCCACCGATATCGCCCTGTCGCTGGCCGAGCAAAGGGGGGCCATCGTCCACGTCGCCGGCCAACCCGACCTGGGGCCCTTCCTGCAACATGCCTCGCAGGAAGTCGTGGGTGAAGCGATCGTCGGCCATATGTTCCCCGAGGGGCGAACCGGCCGCATCCCCGTCGTCGGCGTCACCGGCACCAACGGCAAGACGACGACGACACGGCTCATCGCCCACATCCTCGGCCGTATATATCGCCCCGTCGCCATGACCTGCACCGAAGGCATCTACCTCGGCGACCGCCGCGTCATGGACGGCGATTGCAGCGGGCCGAAGAGCGCCAAGGTCGCGCTCGAACATCCCGAGGCCGGCGCCGCCGTTCTCGAAACGGCGCGCGGCGGCATCCTCCGCGAAGGTCTCGGCTTCGACCGCTGCGACGTGGGCGTCGTCACCAACATCGGCCTCGGCGATCACCTCGGCAACGCCGGCGTCGATACCCCCGAACAACTCGCCTATGTCAAAAGCACGCTCGTCGCCGCGGCGGGCATCGCGGTTCTGAACGCCAACGATCCGCTCGTCGTGGACATGGCTCAATACGTTCGCGGCGCCATCATCTACTTCGCCCGGGATCCCAAGAACCCGGTCATCGTCAAGCACCGCGCCGCCGGGCGCCGCGCCGCCTTCGTCCGCGATAAGGCCATCGTCTTCGCCCAGGGAGACCAGGAGAAGACGCTGATCGAGCTGGACCGCGTGCCGCTGACGCACGGCGGCCGCGTCGGCTTCCACGTCGAAAACGCCCTCTCGGCCGCCGCCGCCGCCTGGGCTCTCGCCCTGCCGGCCGACGACATCCGCGCCGGTTTGGAAAGCTTCGTCCCTGGCTTGAACAAGGTGCCGGCCCGCTTCAATATCCTCGACATCAAGGGGGCGACTGTCGTCCTCGACTACGGCCATAACGTCTCGGCCCTCGCCTGCTTGATCGAAGTCCTCGATCAATTCCCGCACAGGTGGCGCGCTATCGTTTACTCGGCCTCGGGCGACCGCCGCGACGCCGACATGGTGCAACAGGGCGAGCAACTCGGTCACGCCTTCGACCGCGTTCTCATCTACGAGGACACCTATCTCAAGGGACGCAAGGAAGGCGATATCGCGGGACTCTTCCGTCAGGGCATGGCCAAGGGCGACCGCGTCAAGGAAATCATCGACGTGCGCGGCGGACTCAACGCCGTGCAAATGGCCCTGGAAAGCGCCTGCCCCGGCGACCTGCTCGTCATCCAGCCCGACATCATCGACGACGCCGTCGAGTTCCTCTTCAAGCAGGTGGACGCCGGCGCCCGCGAAATCACGCTCGATCAAGCACTCTCGGCCCAGGTGGCGAACGCCAAGGCGGCCCGCCACGGCTCGGGCGTGGAGGTCCGCGATGGCCGCCTCGGCCGCAGCGCCTTCGCCTTGCGTGAGTTCGACAAGGGGCACCTCCTGATGCGTGCTTGGGGGCCATGCACGAAGCACCGCACGCGGCACACCATTCAGGTCGATCGCGATCTGCACGTATTGCCGCCGCCGCCGCTACAGTTCTTCAATCACTCGTGCGAGCCGAACTGCGGCCTGATCCTACGCAACGGTGTCGATGAAATGGTCGTCCACGTGCTGCGGCCCATCGAGCCGGGTGAGGAAATGACCCTGGATTACAACACCTTCGAGTACGAGGTGCAGTTCCTCAACGGCCCATGTCTGTGCCAGGCGCCGAAGTGCCGCGGCTCGGTGCGCGGCTACAAGACGATGCCGCGCGACGTGCGCAAGGCCTACGGCATCTACGTCGCCGAGTACCTGCGCGAGGCCGAGGTGCCGGCGCCGGTGACGGCCCCGGCTCGCGCGGCCCGGCCGGCGTTGCAGGTGTGACCGCGTCCGCGATAGCATTTCCGAAGGGCGCGAAACGCGAGCAAGCCATCCTCTTGCTCGCGTTTCGCGCTTCACGCACTCCAAATGGGATCACGAATCAGGAAAACACGAAAGAAATAGAGAAGAAAAGAGAGTCCTTACCTTGCACCGTTTTCCGCCTTTTTCGTGTTCTCGTGTTTTCGTGATCGTTTCTCCCCCGCGCCACTTGGTTGGGTGCCATCGCCATGCAATTCCGACGCATCTGGATCCTGCGCGGGCCGAATATCTGGGCGCGGTTTCCCGTCCTCGAAGCGGAACTGGAACTCGGTGCCTTGCACGATTTCCGGCCCGTCGTCTCGACGCCGTTCCTGGCTGCCCTGGCTGATTTCTTTCCGGCGCCGCCCGGCAGTCTCGCGGACGCGCTGCACCATGTCGCCGTCGAATTGCAGGCGCGCGTCGGCACGACCACGCGCTTCGGCGGCACGCACGCCACCAAAGAGGCGGGATTCCACCGCGTCATCGTCGCTTACGAGGAAGAGGGACTCGGTCGCGCCTGCCTCGACGCCGCCCGCGACCTGCTGCTCGCCGCCGTTGAGGGGCGTCCTTTCGACCTGCCAACGGTCCTCGCCTCGTTGCGTTCGGTCGCCCACGAAGTCTTGCTCGGCCCCAGCACTGGCGCCATTGTCCGCGCCGCCCGCCGGCGCGACATTCCGACGCGCCGCCTCAACGCCGGCAGCTTGGTGCAGCTGGGCTATGGAGTCCGGCAGCAGCGCATTTGGACCGCCGAGACGGGGCAAACGAGCGCCATCGCCGAGGCGGTCGCTCAGGATAAGCACCTGACGCGCGCCTTGCTGCAATCGGTCGGCGCGCCGATGCCGAACGGCCGCCCCGTGAGCGACGCCGACGACGCCTGGCGCGCCGCTCAGGAAGTGGGCGTCCCCGTCGTCGTCAAGCCGCAGTTCGGCAACCAGGGCCGCGGCGTCGCCACCAATCTCCTCAGTCAAGCACAGGTGGCCGCCGCCTACGCCGCCGCTCGTCAAGAAAGCGCGTACATCGTCGTCGAACGCTTCGTCCCCGGCGCCGACCATCGCCTGCTCGTCGTCGGCGGCAAGCTGGCGGCGGCGGCCTTGCGCGAACCGGCCCACGCGATCGGCGACGGCCACTCATCCATCCATCAACTCATAGCCGAGGTGAACCAAGACCCGCGCCGTAGTGACGGCCATGCCACGCCTCTTAGCTACCTCAAGCTCGACGCTATCAGCCTGGCCGTCCTGGACGAGCAAGGCTTCACGCCCGAGTCGATTCCGCCCGCCGGCCTGAAAGTATTGATCCGCCGCAACGCCAACCTCAGCACAGGCGGCACCGCGACCGACGTAACGGATAACGTCCATCCCGAGGTGACGGCCCGCGCCGTGGACGCCGCCCGGGCGGTCGGCCTCGACGTGGCCGGCGTGGACGTGGTCGCCCTCGACATCGGCCGGCCGCTCGAAGAACAGGACGGCGCCATCGTCGAGGTCAACGCCGGGCCAGGCCTGCGCATGCACCTGGAACCCTCGGCCGGCAAGCCGCGCGACGTGGGCGCCGCCATCGTCGATGCCCTGTTTCCGCCGGGCGCCACGGGACGCATTCCTATCGTTGCCGTCACGGGCGTCAACGGCAAGACGACGACGACGCGATTGCTCGCCCACCTGTTGCGCCATGCCGGCGGCTACGTCGGCATGACCTGTACCGACGGCATTTACCTCGACGGTCGCCGTACCGAAACGCGCGACTGTTCCGGCCCGCAAAGCGCCCGCTCGATCCTGCTCAACCCGCGCGTCGAGGTCGCCGTGCTGGAAACGGCGCGTGGCGGCATCCTGCGCGAAGGGCTGGGCTTCGACCGCTGCGACGTGGCCATCGTCACGAACATCGGCCGCGGCGACCACCTCGGCTTACGCGGCATCGACACCGTCGAAGAACTCGCGCGCGTCAAGCGTGTCGTCGTCGAGGCGGTCGCGCCGGGAGGAAGCGCCGTCCTCAACGCGGCCGATCCGCTGGTCGCCGGCATGGCCTCGGTCTGCGCCGGCGCGGTCCTCTTCTTCGCCGCGGATAACAACCATCCCATCCTCGTCGCCCATCGCGCGGCCGGCGGCCGCGCGCTCTTCCCGCGCGCCGGCCAAATCGTCCTCGCCGACGGCGTGCGCGAAACGCCGTTGGCCCTCCTTGCTGACATACCCCTGACACACGGCGGCGCGGTCGTCTTTCAAGAGGAAAACGTGCTGGCCGCCGCCGCCGCCGCCTGGGCGCTGGGTATTCGTCCCGAAATTATCCGTACCGGCTTGATCTCCTTCCGGGGCGATGCCGCCGAGGTGCCCGGCCGCTTCAACGTCTTCGCGGCCGGCGACGCCTGCGTCATCGTGGACTACGCCCACAACCCCAGCGCCGTGGCGGCCCTCGTCGCCGCGTTGGCCCCTTTCCCGCAGCCGCGCCGCACCCTGGTGTTCAGCGGCTGCAATCGCCGCGACGTGGACCTCCTCGAAATGGGCCAAACCGCCGGCGACGGCTTCGACCGGGTCGTCCTCTACCGCGACTACGGGCACTCGGGACGCAACGACGGCGAACTGAACGCGCTGCTGCGCCAGGGCCTGCAACACGGCCGCCGCGTGACCGACGTCCGCGAAACCGCTAGCGAGATGCAAGCCGTCCACGAAACCCTCGACGCCCTCGCCCCCGGCGAACTGCTGGTCCTGGGCATCGAGTCGATCGAGGAAACGCTGAACGTCGTCCGCCAACGCCTGGGGCGCGAAGCCGTCGCGGCCAGTGCGTCGTGTAGCGTCAAGAATTGACTATATGGTCGCGGTGGCGAATTCGCCAGAATTCAGGCGGCGCGCTACGAATGGGCCGCAGGTTGCCGTTTCGCGTTCGCGTCTCGAAGGGACGCGCGAAACGGCAAGCCCTGGGGGATGCGGCCGTCATTTGCTCCGTGGAAACCAATCCTGCAGCGCGTACACCTGCAATTCGCTTTGCCGCAGCGCACGGCACGCTTCGACGGCCGCTTGTGCCGCGGCCAACGTCGTGATGCACGTGACGCCGTGCCCTACCGCCGCGGCGCGGATGCGGCCTTCGTCGGTGCGCGCCCCCTTGCCGCTGGGCGTGTTGATGACCAGCGCCACTTGGCCGTTTTTCATGTAATCGATCAGGTTCGGTCGGCCTTCTTGAATCTTCGGCAACTCGGTGATGTCCACCCCGGCGGCGCGCAGGGCCGTCGCCGTGCCGCGCGTCGAAAGCAGGCGATAGCCCATCTCGGCCAGGGCCCGGGCGATCGGCACCACGTCCACCTTGTCGCGGTCGGCCACCGACAAGAAGATCGTCCCCGTCCGCGGCAGCACTGTGGACGCCGCCAGCTGGCTCTTGGCGAACGCCATCGGGAACGTCCAATCGATGCCCATCACCTCGCCGGTCGAACGCATCTCCGGGCCGAGGATAATGTCCACCCCCGGAAACTTGTTGAACGGAAAGACGCTCTCCTTGACGGCGAAATGCGCCGGCACCACCTCGTCGCGCAGGCCCAATTCGTCGAGCGTCTTGCCGACCATGACCAGCGACGCATAGCGCGCCAGCGGCACTCCTGTCGCCTTGGAGACGAACGGAATGGTCCGGCTGGCGCGCGGGTTCACTTCCAGAACATAGACTTGCCCGAGGTCAAGGCGCCAGAAATTCGACTCGGTCAGCGAAGCGTCGGCCGGCAGCCGCGAACTCACTTGGATGGCGAATTGGACGTTCATCAGCCCCTTGACGCGCAGCTCCTTGGCCATGGCGCGCGTCTGCCTTTTGATCTCCTCGACGATCGGCGCTGGCAGGCTGTGTGGCGGGATGACGCAGGCCGAGTCGCCGGAGTGGATGCCGGCTTCCTCGATGTGCTGCATGACGCCGCCGATGAACGTGCGCTCGCCGTCGCTGAGGCAATCGACGTCCACCTCGATGGCCGACTCCAGAAACTTGTCGATCAGCACCGGCTTGTCGGGCGAGACATCCATGGCGCGCGTCATGTAGCGGCTCAGCGAGGTTTCGTCGTAGACGATCTCCATGCCCCGGCCGCCAAGGACGTAGCTGGGCCGCACCAGCACCGGATAACCGATGCGCCGGGCGATGCGTAGCGCTTGCGGTTCGTCGAGCGCCGTGCCGTTGGGCGGTTGCCGCAGTCCGAGGCGTTCGACCAGTTCCTGGAAGCGCTCGCGGTCCTCGGCCATGTCGATGCTCTCGACGCTGGTGCCGATGATCGGCGCGCCGGCCGCTTCCAGGGCGCGCGCCAGGTTCAACGGCGTCTGGCCGCCGAATTGGACGATCAACCCCGCCGGCCGCATCTTGTCGCAGATGTTCAACACGTCTTCGGCCGTAAGCGGCTCGAAGAAGAGGTGGTCGCTGGTGTCGTAATCGGCCGAGACGGTCTCGGGGTTCGAGTTGACCATGATGGTCTCGAAGCCCTCTTCGCGCAGGGCCTGCACCGCGTGCACGCAGCAGTAGTCGAACTCGATGCCCTGGCCGATGCGGTTCGGCCCGCCGCCGAGGATCATGATGCGGTCCTTGCCGCTGGGGGGACGGGTTTCGTCCTCGGAGGCGAGGCGAGC
>JBBSES010000114.1:0-10688 GCA_038239465.1 Gemmatales bacterium | reverse complement strand
TCGGGAGCCAGCGTTACCCAGGGTAGCCGCCGCGCGGCAACCCTGGGCTATGGGATCCAACCCCTTCGGGGTAAATTCTCCGTGCCTCGTTGGCCGCCGAGATATCAGTAGTACAAATTACTCGACCACGGCCATCGTCCGGTGCGCATCTTCCAACACCAAGCACGGCCCCTCCGCGCTCAGCAAGCGCCGCACCTGTTCCAAACTCTCCAGCGGCGTGGCGAACAGTTCCTCGGCCGTCTCCGCGGGTAAGCCACTGAGCAAGTAGATATGGGCCTTTTCGGCGGCGCTGGCCCAGAGAAAGGCGTCGGTCAAATCGGGCGACTTCGGCTTGCGCAGCGCTTCCAGGGCGAGCGACGCATCGTCGTGCCGGCGCAACCATTCGCCGGCGGAACCTAGCAGCGGCGCCGCCTCGGTTAAGATAATGATACGGCCATTGGTCCGCACGACCCGACTGGCACAAGCGGCGGCGCGGGCCAGGTCGCCAAAGTCGTGTCGCGCCGGATCGCCGCTGATGCTGGCCAACACGGTCCCAACCGGCTCGGCCACGCTCAGTCGCCAGCGCTCGTCCAGCTGGCGTTGACCTTCCGCGGTCGCGCCCAGCGAACCGCCGACCACGCGCGATATTTCATCGCCAGTTCCGGGGATGACTTGCACCAGGAAGGGAGCGCCGAGCAGCCAACCGACCTCGGCGGCTTCTCGCAGCGGCGGCCACGGCGACCCGCCGGGAGGCGCCAGACTCCATTTGCTCGTGAGTTCCTGCCGTGTCGCCTCATCGCCGAGCAAGGGATAGATAGCGCTTTCCGCCCCGGAATAGCCCAGGGCCGGGTCATATCCGCGCGTGGAGAGGACCACCAGTTGATCGGCATCGACGGCCGTGCGATTGAGGTAAACGCGCCGCTCTTGCTTGGTCGTCGCCAGGTAGCTGAGCTTGCGGCGGTCGGTCGGATCGTGGACTTCGACGCACACTTCCCGAAAGGCAACGGGCAATTCGTTCAGCCATTCGTGTTGGCCCGAAGGCGGAGGGCAGAGAATGGTGACGGCGTCCGGCGTGATCAACGCTTGCGAAAGATGTTCCAGGATCGGCGTCAGCAGCCGGCCTAGACGAGGCAGTCGTTCCTCGACGACGATGACCACGCGGTCGTCGGGCGTCAACGCGCGGCGCAGCGGCGGGAAATCGTGGGGCCGCTCCAGCGCGTCGCGCACGGCGGCGACGGGATCGGCCACGTCCGGCGGGACGGCATGGCGGCGCACCGCGACCAGGCTGGCTTCATCCACGTCCAGATCGAGACGCGCTCGTCCATAGGCGATCCCAACGCGCATGAAGCCTCCCTTGGCCAACGATCGTTACTTGGCATCCTTCTTGTCGGTGGGCGGGTCGAACTGCACCTCGGCCGCCGACTTGTCGATCAAGATGGCCAAGGTCGGCTGCGACTTGACCTCCGTGACGGACGTGCCCGGCTTCGGCTTCTGGACCTTCCAGCGGACGACCAGGTTATCCCCTTTCTTATCGATACTGGGTACGTCCACCGTGAAACCGTTCGATGGTTGCACGCCGCCGCCCACGACGACGACCATCTGCTTGTTCCAGTCGATGGCTTTGACCTTGAACGATTGCGCCAGACTCTCGACGGTCTTTTCCTGGATGCCGGCGTCCTTGGCCTTATCGGGATCGCCGATGGCCTTGACTAGCCCTTCCGCGTCGGTGACGACGACCTGTTGCGGTGCCCCGTCGCCATCGACGGTCGCCTGCCAGTGATAGCGGGCCTGCACGCGCGGGCCGGCCGTCACGGGGACGGGCTTCTTCGACGGGTCCGCGGGCATGGCGGCGCCGAGCAGTTCCAGACGGCCGGGCCAGACTTCGGAATGGATGCGCTTGGCGGCATCGGGCATTTCCACCGCCTTGCCGACGATCTTGACGCGCTTGCCGACGTAGTTGACGAACGGATCGGCCTTGGCGTTGTTGGTAAAGACCTCGCGGAACGCCTTCTGGCCATCGACGGTTCGCACCAGCAGATACGGGTTGTTGCGGCTCTTGGGATCGACTTTCGCGGGGTTGCGTTCCAGCACGCCGGTGAATTCCGCTTCTTTCGCCTTCTGATCAGCGTACCACTTTTCCTTGGCGAACAACTCGACCTTGGCCGCCGGTTCTTCCGCCGACGCTTGCCCGAACAGGGCCAGCACCAGGGCGGCGATCAACATGACGTGCTTCATGACCAACCTCCAGAGAAGGGTGCGAAACGATCGCCTCGAAGTAACGGACCCGCGCGAGCCAGGTCGGTGATGGGTACGAGAGATACGGATGATTTTCCGCATTGTCGCCTGGAGCGGGGCGGTTGACAACCATTATTTCTTCGATGCCGGCCGATCGTTCGTCGACGGTGCCGGCTCGATTGTGGTCGTCCGCCGGGCTTCCTATAATTCAAGAACGACACCTCATGCAAGCTTCCGCACCTCCGTCGCATCGCCGACGAGCGTCTCGCGTTTCCGAAAGGATGTACCGATGACGACAGCTACCCCCGTGCCCGCCATTTCCGGCCGTCATTACCTTGCCGGACAATGGCTCGACCGCGATGGCCGGCAATTCGAGAGCCATAATCCCGCGCATTGGGATGAGATCATTGGCCTATTCCCCCGAGGCGACGCTTATCGAGCCACCGAGGCCGTGGCCGCCGCCCGCGCCGCCTATCCCGCCTGGCGCCGGTCCAGCCGCATTCATCGCGCCGAGTTGTTCGACAACCTGGCGCAAATCGTCAAGCGCGAGACCGACGCCCTCGCCGAATTGATGGCCCGCGAGTGCGGCAAGGTCGTCACCGAATGCCGGGCCGAAGTGGTCGAGGGGCTGCACATGATTCAGTACGTCTTCGGCACCGGCCGCATGGCGATGGGCGACGTGCTGGCCTCGGAAGTGGCCGAGAAAGACGCCTTCATGCGCCGCAAACCGTGGGGTGTCGTCGCCGTCATCACGCCCTGGAACTTCCCCTTCGCGGTGCCGCTATGGATGCTGGCGCCGAGCCTGCTTGAGGGGAACACGGCGGTTTTTAAGCCATCCGAGGACACGCCGGCCGTCGGTCAGCGTTTGGTGGAACTATTCGAGGAAGCCGGTTTTCCGCCCGGCGTCCTCAATCTCGTTCACGGCGACGCCGAGGCCGGCGAGGCGCTCGTGCGTAATCCCGACGTGAACGTCGTCCTTTTCACCGGAAGTTACGAAGTGGGCAAGCGCATACAGCAGCTGTCGGCCGACCACTACGACCGCATCGTCGCCGCCGAGATGGGCAGCAAGAGCGCCGTCATCGTCTGCACCGACGCGCGGCTCGACCTCGCCGTAACGGCGGGGATTGTCAGTGCCTTCAAGACCAGCGGCCAGCGCTGCGTGTCGGCGAGCCGCATCCTCGTCGCCGAGAAAGTCTTCGATGCTTACGTCGAGAAATTCGTCGCCACGGCGAAGCGACTCGCCATTGGGGAACCGCTCGACCGCCGCAACTTCACCGGGCCGCTGATCCACCATGCCGCCGTGGACAAGGTGGAGCGCTACAACGACCTGGCCCGCGACGAGGGGGTCGAGGTGCTACTCGACGGCGGCCGCCTGTCGGCCAACGGCGACGGCTGCTTCCTCAAACCTTTCGTCTATCGCGTGGAACACCGACCCGGCGCCCGCTGCATCCGCGAGGAGGTCTTCGGCCCCCACGTCGCCCTGATCCCATTCAAGGACAACGACGACGCGGTGCGCATCTACAACGACACGGAATATGGCCTCTCGCTGGCCGTCATTACCGAGGATTACCGGGCCATGCGCCACTTCCGCGAGGAGTGCCAGTTCGGCATGGGCTACGTCAATTTGCCCTGCATTGGCGCCGAGGTCCATTTACCCTTCTGCGGCGTCAAGAAGAGTGGCAATGGCCATCCATCGGCCGCGGGATTGGTGGAAGCGGTGACGCATAAGACGTCGTGGACCGTCAACCACGGCACTGAGATTAAGATGGCGCAGGGGCTGACGACGGAGATTGGATAGCAAGTAATTATGTGGCGAGCGGGGGGCGTTAGCCCCAATACCGTTTAACGAAGGACGCAGTTCACTTGTTTGTACATTGAAAAATTGCCTGAAAAATACTGTACATCGTACTGAACGTCGAGCTTCGTTAAACGGTATTGGCGTTAGCCCCCCGTGGATCTCCACATGAAAACCACGGGGGGCGTTAGCCCCCCGCTCGCCAAAATAGTTTTCGTCTTACACCCATATCTTGACGCGCTCGCGCAATCCCGGCGGCAGCTTCGGCTCCACGAAGCGGCGCACCTCGTTGGGGTGATACCGCGTGCTATAGTGCGCGCAGACGATCAACTCATTCTTGAAGCGGTCGGCCCGCTCCAGAAAATCGTCCAGGTGCATGTGGCCAAACTTGTGGATCTTCTCGCGCCGGTGGTTCGGCCGGATGAAGCTCATTTCGGTAATCAAGATCTTCGCCTCGAACGCCGCCGGGCAGCTATCCAGCCCGGCCGGACTGGTATCGCCGGTGTAGGCGACCAACGGCGTCCGCACCTCGCGCGTGACGGCCACGCCCGATTGCCGCAAATCGCGGATTTGGTCGCCGGGCAGCCCGTGGTATTCGTCCTTGAGCTTGTTGCGCCGGTCCCAAACGATGAAGCCCAGCGACGGAATCGTATGCGTGGTGGCGAACGTCGTTACCACATGATCGCGCGACACCTCGAACTCGTCGCCGGGATTCAGCCCCTTGAGATTACATATCATGCGGCCCCGGTCGAGGCGCTGCATGACGAGCAACAGGCGGCGCACGTCTTCCAACCCCTGCGCCGGCAGATAAATCGTCGGCGGCTCCATGCGCATCATGCGCCTCCGCGCGACGTACACCGGCAAGGCCGCCACGTGATCGAGATGCGTGTGCGAAATGAGCCAAGTGGGGGTTGCCATGAAGTCCCACGGCTGGGCGCCGAGGTCGAAGCCGACCTTGAGTTCCGGGATGCGCCAGTAGGACTGCACGGCGGCCCGCGAGTACCCCTCGATGGTCAGGCCGCCGTGCTGATGGGTCAAGAAGGGAGCGTTATCGACCATAAATGTCAGTTGTCAGTTGTCAGTTGTCAGTTGCTCGTTAGCAACCCACGAAACATAGACACCGACGGTCCCATAAAGTTCAATCGTTTTTGCAACCGACAACTGACAACCGACCACACCTACTTCTTCGAGAAATCACCCGCGCGAATAATGACCATTTTCTTGGGCTGCCAGTGTTTGCGCACCGCGGCATTGACCTCATCGACGGTGAGGGCGCCGATCTTGCGTTCGAGTTCGGCGGTGTCCTTGAAGGTGCGGCCGTTGAACGCATCGCGGCCCATCTGCATGGCGAGCATCGAGTCGTTGGCGCGCTGCACCTTGAGCGACGCGAGCATCGCCTTCTGGGCCTCGGCCAATTCCTGCGTGGTCACGCCGTCCTTGAGCAGCTTTTGGAACTCCTCCTCGATCACCTCATCGACCTTGCCCATGTTCGTCGGGTTGGCGATGGCGAAGACGGTGAAGCTGCCGTTCTTGTCGCGCGCCTGTGCCTGGAACGACGAACGCACGCCATACGATAGACCTTCTTTCTGGCGGACGCGGTTCCCCAAACGCGACGATAACGTGCCGCCGCCGTAAAGGAAATTGGCGACGGCCAGGGCGGGGTAATCGGCGTCGGTGTCCTGCATCGCCAGCTTGTGACCCGCGGCGTAGACGGCGTTTTCCTTGTCGGGAATCTGGATCACCTGCCGATCGCCGGCCACGTCGGTCTTGGCGACGCGGGCGATGTACTCATACGGCGTCGCGGCCTTCCATTCCTTTAGGAAGTCTTGAATGCCCTTCGTGGCCGCCTCGGGGTCGAAATCGCCGACGATGGCCAACTCGCCCGTCATGCCGCCGAGTTGCTCCTCGTACAACTTCTTGACCTGCTCCAGCGTGGTATCGCGCAGTTCCGACAGTTCTTCCTCGACGCTCGGCGTATAGCGCACGTCGTCCTTGGCATAGGGATTGAGCTTGCGCGCCAGGGCGCGGAATGCCAGCTGCTGCGGATCGGTAAGCGCCTTCTCCAGTTCCGATTTCTTCTCGCGCTTGAGCACGTCGAATTCGTCGGCCGGGAACGATGGCTCGCGCAGCGCCTCGCCGATGAGCTTCAAGGCCGCGTCCAGGGAGGGCCTCTTGGTCACGACGGTCACGCTTAAATCGCCGGGACCGCTGCCCACGGTGACGCGGGCACCGAGTTTGTCGAGCTTGTCCTGCCATTCCTGACGGCTGTTTTTCTTGGTACCGCGTTCGAGCATGTCGCCGAGCAATTCGCTAGCCACGCGGTTGCCCTGCAGCGATTTCTCGTTGCCGAAGTGCAGCGTCAGCCGGGCGACGACCGCCTCGCCGCGCGTCTTCTTCGGCAGCAGCGCCGCCTTGACGCCGGAGGACAGCTTCGCTTGCGTAGTGCGTTTTTCGAGGTTCTCCGCCGTCGGGTCGAGCGCTTCGCCGGCAGCCACGCTATCGCCGCCCTTGTAGTCCTTGACCAGATCGGCGACGACGGGATTCTCGGGGATCGTGGCCCGCTCCGACTGCTTGCTCGGAATGAACTGCCCCAGCGTGCGATTGTTGCGCGTCAGGTAGCGCTGGGCCACGCGGGTCACGTCGGCCGGCGTCACCTTGGCGACGCGGTCGCGGTGCAGGAAGAACAGCCGCCAATCGCCCTTGGCGCCCCAATCGCTCAGGGTGATGCCGATGCGGTTGGGCGCGCGCATCAACTCATCGCGGCCGCTCTTGAAGCGCGTCTTGGCGCGCTCCACTTCTTCGGCCGTGATCTTCTCGCTGCCCAGCTTTTCCAGCACGTCGAGCATGGTGTCGCGCACGTCGTCGAGCGGCTTCTTGGGATCGACCTCGGCGAACACTTGCAGCACGCCGGGGTCGTGCCAGCCGAAGGCGACGCCGCCGACGCTGTTCGCCTTCTTGGTGGGCACCAGGGCTTGATAGAGCCGGCCCGACGGCTCCGAAACGAGGATGCGGTTCAGCACTTCCAGGGCGGCGAAGTCTTCATGTGCGCCGGCCGGGATGTGGTAGATGGCGCCGACGATGCCCACGTCGCCGACGCGGCGCAGGGTCACGTTGCGTTCGCCGTCCTGCGCCGGCTCCTCGGTGTAGGTGTTGTCCAGCTTGCCGGCCGGGTTCTTCAGCGTGCCGAAATACTTGGCGACGTATTCCACGGCCTTCTTCTCGTCGAACTTGCCGGCGACGACGAGCATGGCGTTATCGGGGCGGTAGTACTTTTTGTAGAAGGCTTGCAAACGGTCGATCGGCACGCGCTCGATGTCGGAGCGGTTACCGATGGTCGATTTGCCGTAGTTGTGCCATTCGTAGGCGATGGCCATCATCCGCTGGCTGAGGATGCTCGACGGGTTGTTTTCGCCGGCCTCGAACTCATTGCGGACGACGCTCATTTCCTTGGCCAGGTCCTCGCGCTTGACGAACGAGTTGACCATGCGGTCGGCTTCGAGCTTCAGGCCGAACTCGAGGTTGGCGTCGGTGCCGGACATGGTTTCGTAATAATTGGTGCGGTCCACCCAGGTGGTGCCGTTGAACTCGGCGCCGTGGTCCTTGAGCGCCTTGGGCACGTCGGGATGCGTCGGCGTGCCCTTGAAGACCATGTGTTCGAGCAGGTGGGCCATGCCGGTCTCGCCGTATCCTTCGTGGCGCGAGCCGACGAAGACGGTCAGGTTGACGGTGACGTTGGGCGTCGATTCGTCGGGGAAAAGAAGGACGCGCAGGCCATTCTCGAGGCGATATTCGGTGATACCTTCAATGGTGACGCCTTTCTTGGGCGCGGCGGCGCCCTCATTTTGAGCCACGGCGGGGGCGACCAGGGCGACGAGGGCAAGTAGGCCGGCCAGGCAAAGCGGCCGGGCGCGGTTGCGACGAAAACTCATGTCGGGTGCTCCTTGCGGACGATGACAAAAGCGGCCAGCGATCAGCCGCGCTGACCGCTGGATGGTATCAAACGATACGCTTGCAGTCCCTAAACAGCCCGCTTTTTCTGGCTGAACGCTGACGGCTAGGATTGACGGTCCCGTCCAATCATGATATCAACCGCCGCGCCGACCGGACGGCCGGCGTTTGGGTTGCGCAAAGAGGTGGGCCATGCGGATTAAATCTCGGGGCATTCGCTGGGTTGCTGCAATCGTGCCGTTGACGCTGCTCAACGGCTGCTCGTCGATGTCGAACACCGACAAGGGCGTGGCGACTGGCGGCCTGCTCGGCGCCGGTACCGGCGCCCTGATCGGCAGCGCCACCAGGAACACGGGCCTCGGCGCCGTCGCCGGCGGCGCCATCGGCGCCGTGGCCGGCGGCCTGATCGGCAATGGCGTGGACAAAGCGGAAGCGAGGGCCGACGCCGCCCAGGCGCAGCAGGCCGCCCGGCAGCTCGGCATCACGGACGTCGCCACGCTCGCCCAGCAGCACATCAGCGACGACGTGATCATCTCCCAGATTCGCACGACGGGGTCGAGCTATCACCTGTCGCCGACCGACATCCAATGGCTCAAGGAAAGCGGCGTCAGCGACCGCGTCATCATCGAAATGCAGGCGACCGCCGGCCGGCCGCGGCACGTCTATACGCAGACGCAAGTGGTGCAGCCTGTCTACGTCGTCGAGCCATCGCCGCCGCCGGTGAGCGTCGGTTTCGAGTATCGGCGCCGGTACTAGGCCAAGCACAGGAGAGCCGGATTTATGCCGCTGGGATCCGCCGGGATAAACTCGGCGGCTCGTCGTTTCTCCTCTCCACTACCCCATCAACAATAATCATTGCGGTCACTCCCTGGTAAACGGCAGTCCCTTTTCGCGCCAGCCGCGGACGCCGCCGTCCATCGAGAAGACGTTCGTATAGCCCATCTTTTGCAGGGCATCCGCCGCGAGGGCCGACCGGAAACCGCCGCCGCAATAGAGGACGACCTCGGCCGTCGGATCGGGCAGCTTGGCCTCGGCGTCGCGTTCGATGACGCCCTTGCCCAGGTGGATGGCTCCCGGAATATGCGCCTGGTCCCATTCGCCGTCCTCGCGCACGTCGATGAGGATGAACTTGTCGCCGCGGTCGCGCTTGGCAATGACGTCCTCGATACTCAATTCCTTGACGCGCGTCTTGGCGTCTTGCACGACCTTCAAAAATGCGGGAGCGTGTTGCGCGGCCATGAGTCTGCCCCGTGAGTGACGATGGTTCGGACTTCGTCGGGTATTGTAGCGAAGGCGACAATCGCTATCTTGGCGAGCGGGGGCGTCGGCCCCCCGCTCGCCGTTTTCCTTCCCCGAGGTGACGCCATGCCTTTCTTCCCCGAAGTCAGCACCATCAAGTACGAAGGCCCCGACTCGGCCAACCCGCTCGCCTTCCGGCACTACAACGCCGACGAGAAAGTCGAGGGCAAGACGATGAAGGAGCATCTGCGCTTCGCCGTCTGCTACTGGCACACCATGCGCGGCATGGGCGGCGACCCGTTCGGTCCCGGCTGCGCCCGCCGCCCCTGGGAAGACGGCACCGACTCGGTCGAAATGGCGGTCAAGCGCGTCCACGTCATGTTCGAGTTCGTCGAGAAACTCGGCGCTCCCTACTACTGTTTCCACGACCGCGACGTGGCCCCCGAAGGGAAGAATCTGACTGCGACCAACGCCAACCTCGACAAGGTCGTCGCGGTCTTGAAGAAGGAGCAGCAGCGCACCGGCATTCAACTTCTGTGGGGCACCGCCAACCTTTTCAGCAACCCGCGCTTCGTCCACGGGGCGGCGACCAGCTGCAACGCCGACGTGTTCGCCTACGCCGCCGCCCAGGTGAAGAAGGCGATGGAAGTGACGCAGGAACTCGGCGGCGTCAACTACGTCTTCTGGGGCGGCCGCGAGGGATATTCGAACCTCCTCAACACCGACTTGAAGCGCGAACTGGACCACCTGGCCAAGTTCTTCCACATGGCCGTGGACTACAAGAAGAAGATCGGCTTCACCGGGCAATTCCTCATCGAGCCGAAGCCCAAGGAGCCGACGGTGCATCAGTACGATTTCGACGCCGCCAACGTGGTCGCCTTCCTGCGCGGCTACGGCCTGGCCGACCACTTCAAGCTGAACGTCGAGACGAACCACGCCACGCTCGCCGGCCATACGATGACGCACGAACTGACCTATGCCTCCAGCTACGCAATGCTCGGCTCGATGGACGCCAACCGCGGCGACCTGCTGCTCGGCTGGGATACCGACCAGTTCCCGACCGACCTGTATCTCACCGCGCAGTGCATGTTGGTGATTCTGGGGCAAGGCGGTCTGGCGCCAGGCGGCGTCAACTTCGACGCCAAGGTGCGCCGCGAGAGCTTCGAGCCAGTCGATCTCTTTCACGCCCACATCGGCGGCATGGACGCCTTCGCGCACGGCCTGAAGATCGCCGCCAAGATACGGGCGGACGGCGTCTTCAAGGAGTTCGTCCAACAGCGTTATGCTTCGTGGGACGGCGGCATCGGCCAGAAGGTCGAGGCGGGCGGCGTCGGCTTTGAGGACCTGGAAAAGTACATTCTGGACAAGGGAGACGCGGCGCTGAATACGTCGGGACGACAGGAGATGCTGGAGAATGTGCTGAATCGGTATTTGCGGTGAGGATTGATTCTTGCAGCCTCTGGCTCCCCTCCCCTTTAGGGGAGGGGCTGGG
>JBBSES010000113.1:0-10698 GCA_038239465.1 Gemmatales bacterium | reverse complement strand
TAGTCGTAAGAGCGGAAGCCCGTGATACGAGCGCGTGCCCCCGTGCGGCGATCCATCTCGGGCCGGTTCATCCAGCTGACGACGACCGGAGCCTCGAGCGCGTCGCTCTGTTTATGGCCGGCCCACAGCGGTGCCGCCGGCTCGATGCCGATGGTGTAGTGCTGAATCCGCGGGCTGAAAAGCGTGAACCAGGTGGTGCCGTAACTCTGGCGCGTCTGCAGATCGACGTCGAGTACGTCCACCTTGCGGATGCGCAGGTCGTTGCCCTTGAGTTGATAGGCGGTGACGTAGGCGATGGCACTGGCCGCGATAACCACCGTAGGGAAAGTGATCCAGGTCAGTTCCAATCGTTTGACCACTTTCTTGAGAAACCAATAGTCGAGCGGCCCGACGATAATGATATAGATAACGATAAACAGCGCCACCCAGCCGAAAGAGATGACCGGCACCTCGTCGAACGACTCGAGGTAGTTCTGCATCTGGCCGAGGAGTTCGAGCGGTTGGCCGTTATCGTTGTACATCGGCTCCTTGATCGGGCCGGCGGTGACGGGACCGACTTTGCTGAGAAAGGTCTTCCAGAATTCGGTTTGGCCCTTCCAGTCGAGAAACGGCTTTTGGTCCGGGTCGAAGGTGAGCAGAGTGACGCGCCCCAGGCCGTGCGATGCCTGGAGGATGAGCGGCGGCTTTTGCTCGTCCTCCTGCCGGGCCATCAAGACGCGAAAGAGTCGGGCCTCGCCGCCGTCGCGCGGGGCCACCCGGACCACTTCGATGGGACTGCCACGGCCGGTGACGGGATCTTCGCCCGCGCCGGCGCCGTCGGGCCATTCGAGGCGCAGGTCTTTGACGGACTCCGAGCGCGGCAAATCCACGGGCAAGACCTGCATCAGGTCGGGCATGGCCGTCAGGTCGGCGCGGTTCTTGGCGACACCGACGACGAGATGGCCGCCGCGTTGGACCCATTCGAAGAGAGCGTCGCGGCGGCGCTTTTGGTCGCGGTTGGCGAAGGGGACGAGAAAGCCGTCGCGGTTGCCAGTGGTGAGGAACACCAGGTCCACGCCCTGGTAGGCGAACCACTGCGAGGGCAGCTGGTTGATCTTGTCGAGGAAGGCGGCGTCTTCGCGGTTGGCCACGTCGCCGCCCTTGGAGCGCAGCGCCTCGCGGAAGCCGGGTAGCCGGCCGCCGATGCTCAGGTAAAACGGCTGGCCGGAATCGAGTCCCGAATACTCTTTCTTGTACGGGGCGCCGATGGTCTGGCCGGCGAAACGCAGGCTGACCGAGACCTCGCAGCGAGCGCCGGCCAATTTGGTATAGGTCAAGACCGTATGCGTTGTGCCGGGTGAGAGAGGCGGCAAGTTCTCGCTGACCGTGTAGGCCGTGCCCACGTCGTCGGGGTCGGGCGTCTGCACGACGACGTCGATGGGGCCTTCGTTGCCCTTTACGCCGGTAGCCTCGGCCTTGAGATCGACGTACACTGGCGCCCAGGTGCCGGCCTTGAAGAGCGACACGCTCTCGCCGTCGGTATCCCCGTAGAGGGCGCCGGCGGGGAAGCCGACGCGCACCTGCGCGATCGAGACGCGCGGCGGTTGCTGTGCTTGCGCCGCCACGGGCCAGAGCATCGTCGCGGCCAGCATCGCCCCGAATGGCCAGCGCATGGGAATTCCCCGTGGGTGCATCATGGTTTCTCGCTTTGGCCACAGGCACAAGGACTTTGCCGACACCCGGGACAACCGCCGCCATACTTGGCCTGGATCGCCGCTTCGAGATCGACGCCGGCGATGTTGGCCAGGGTGGCGAGCCAGGCTAACACGTCCGCGAATTCCAGCGTCTGTTCCTCGTGCGTGCCCGAGCGCAGCGCGGCGGACAGTTCGCCCACTTCCTCCATGAACCACATGAAGGTGCCCTCGACGCCGCGGCGTGCGTCCTTGGCGCCGAACGTGCCATAAATCTGCCGCTGAAAGTCGGGAAGCGAGAGGGACATTCGGGACACCACCGACGACGGGTTCATGGTTCCAGCAACTTCCGCAATCGGCTCGCTTCCTTCTCTTTCCTCTGGGCGTCGAGCGCCTCCAGGAGCAAGCCTTGCACCCCCTTATCCAAAACGTCGATCTCGAACGCCTCGCGCGCGGCGCGTTCGGCCTCCGCCGGACGTCCGGCGTCCAGCAGCAGTCGGGCCAATCGCTTTCTGCGCTCCAGGTCTTCCGAGTCGAGTGGCATTAAATCCTTCAAGACCGCGATGAGCCATTCTCGATTTTTCGTCTGCGTGTAAACGCGGTCGAGCTGCACCAGCCATTCGCTCTCGAACGGTTCGGCCTTGCGGCCTTGCTCCAGCGTCTCCGCGGCGTTATCCAGCTGCTTGGCGTCGTAGTAGAGCTTGGCCAGCGCTTGCAAGACCTTGGGTTCCGGCGCCTTCGGGTCGGCGGCGGCTTGCAGGAGTTTCAGCGCCTCGTCCTCGTCCCCGGCAGCCATGAGCAGCCGCGCCTTGACGACCGACGCCAGGGGATGGCCCTTCTTCTTGGCGAGGACGCCCTCGGCCAATTTGCGGGCGTCGGCCTTGCGATTTTGCGCCAGGTAGCGCTCGGCCAGGCGGGCGGCGATGTCGGCATTTTCCGGGTCGGTCTCGTGGGCGTCCTTCAATTGCGTGAGGTTCAAGGGTTTTTCGAGGGCGCGGCCACGCAGCGACTTGACGAGCGCGTGCAGCGAAGCCGTGTAGCCCTTCTCGAACGTGTCCTTATCCACTTTGGTGACGCGGCTGATGGCCGTCGCGGTATCGACGCCATTGCGATAGAGGTTCAGCAATTCGCCGATCGTTTGCGGGCCGTACTTCGTCTTCAGATGCTCCACGTAAAGATGGCTCTGGCAATAGGCCATCGTCCAATCGTCGGGCGAACGCGGCCGGATGAATCCCTGGTCGATGTTGTCCAGTGTCATGACACTACCGGCCGGCACGCGCTCGAGCAGCAGTTGGTTCCAGGCGGGAGGCCGAGGGTAGCCCTCGTTGCCGACGGCCAATCCCTCGGTCAGCCAGTGGGGCACCTGGAAGAGCGTTTGATCGAGGTTGAAAACGTGAACCAATTCGTGGCGGACGACGCGGCCCCAGTTGAACGGCTTGGCGATGCCTTTGCCGCGCGGCGAGACCATCGCCATGATGCGGCCGGTGCAGGCGCCGATGGTATGCAGGTCGGGCATGGCGACGACGCGGCCGCTGAACATTTCGTGGCTATTGAACACTTCGATAAGAAACGGCCCTTTCGGACGATAGGCGAATTTCGTGGCCAGGTCTTCGTAAATCGCTTCCAGCTGATCCGCCAGGACGCGCGCCAAGAGGCGATCGGTTTGGGGGTCGAAGCGCAACTCGAAGTGTTCGGTCTTGACGGTCTCGTATTTTTCCAGGTGGCGCAGCACCTTGAGACTGTTGCGGACGCGGACGTTGAACGGGTCGGCCTCGGCGGCTTTGGCGAGGATTTCGCGGGCCTCCTTCTCGTTGCCCATGCGCATCTGCAAGAGGCCGAGGCCGGTGTGGGCCGCGGGCATCATCGGCCGCAGTTCGATGGCCTTGCGGTAATACGGCTCGGCGGCGTCGAAGCGGCGCCGCGCCTCCAGGCATTCGGCCAGTTCGTGGAAGAAGACGCCCGGCTTGGCGTCGTGGTCCGCCACCTCTTTCACCAGGGCGTCGAAGTCTTCCTTTTTGTGCTGCAGCCACAGGCAGGCGGCGACCCGGCCGAGCGTCGCCTCGTCGCGCGGGTTGACGTTGCGCGCCTCGCCGAGCATCTTCAAAGCGGCGCCGAGATCGCCTTCCAAAACGCTGATATCGGCTTTGAGGCGGAGCGCCTCGGGCAAGCGCGGGTTAATCTTCAACGCCCGTTCGACGTGGCCGACGGCGTCGCTAATCTCATAGGCTTGCAGGGCCGCTTGCCCCTTGGCGACGTAGACCTCGGCGGCGCGCGGGTTGATCTTCAACGCCTTGTCGAGCGCCTCGAGCGCTTCGGGAAGGTTGTACTTTTCCAGCAGCAGCACGCCCGCTTGATAGTCGGCGGGCCAGAAGTCCTTGTCGGCCTTGAGGGCGTCGCCGTACACGTCGCGCAACACGACGCTGAACTGATCGGCCAGGTTATGCCAGCGTGCGTTTTCGCTGCCGGCCAGGCCGACGAGCAACAATTCGTCGGGGTCTTTGATGTCGTCGTCGATGGCGCTGCGGTCGCTGTAGACGCGGACGAACCAGCGGAACTCGGCGTCGGCCGCCTTCAAGTCGCCACGGTCGCGCAGCACCTGGGCACGCACCCAGCGCGCGAGGAAGTGGTCTTTTTTGATAGCCAACGCCTGAGCCGCTGTCGCTTCGGCCTCTTTCCACAGGCCGCGAAAGTACAACAGTTCGGCCCGACGGGCATGCAGGTCGGCGTCCTTGGGCAGCGCCTTGAGCGCGGCGTCGATGACGGCCAAGGCTTTGTCGTATTCGCCTTCGCTCTGCCAGGCACGGCTGATGCCAAGCGCCGCGGCGCTCTTCGTCTTCGCGTCCTTGGCGAGCGCTTCGTATTGCCCTCGCGCCTCGGCGTACTTGCCCTGGAGCCAACGCGCGCGGGCGGTCGCCAGCGAAGGAGCATAGGCCAGCGCTTGCGGCAACGCGATTAGCAGCAGCAGACCGGCGGCGAGTGGTCTCATTACGGCTTCTCGGCGCAAGAGAGGTGCGTGCATCCCCGCGTTACGGTAGCGGGCCAGCGCGCGAAACGCAAGCAAGGGCTACTCCGACGTTGGCTCGTCGCTGTACAGGCGCAGGATCAATTCCAGCAGCAGGGGCCGCAACAGGCGGCGTCGATCGGCGGCGTCGGTGCAAGCATTCTCGAAGAGAGCTTGCATTTGTTCGACTTTCAAGCTGCTGGCCCGCGCCGCCGTCTCGAAGGCGTCGAGCCGATGCAGCAGATCGACGGCGTTGTCGGCAACGAACCGCTGGCACAGGCTATCGAAGGAAGCCGCCGTTTTGTCGGGTACGAGCTTCATGGAAGAAGGGCGAGCGGCGCGGCGCCAGGCGTCGGCGCGGGCCAGGGAATCGCGGACGCTGCGCGCGAGGTCTTCCGTCGTCAATTCCTGCTTGCTCAGGTAATCGTCGGCGCCGACGCGCAGCAACTCGGCGGCGATCTCGGGCGTGGCCAATCCCGACATGGCGATGATCGGCACGATGCGGTCGCGCTCGCGCAGCTTGTGCAAACAACTCAATCCATTGCCTTGCGTGAGGTGGTAGTCGAGCAGCACCAGTTCCGGGCCGCGCCGTTGGAATTCCTCGACCGCGCCGTCCTCGCTATCGACGGCCACGATGTCGAACTGGAATTCCCGCAGCGTCTTCAATTGCTGCGCGGTCATGCGCTGCTGCATCAGGTCGTCCTCGATGTGCAGGACCTTCACGGCGCGGGGAGGCATGGCGGATTTCCTTTAATCTTGCAGGCCGAAGGCGCGTACCACCCGGCCGAACATCGTGGGGCGCGAACCCATGACCGTCTGCTTGCCGGCGCGGTCGTCGCGCTTGCCGGCCAGGTGCATGACCAACGTGCCGATGTCGGGCAGCGCGCGCGACCTCGGCGCCTCTTGACGCAATGCCTGCCCGTGGTTCAGGGCGACACTGAAGCTGGCGAAGTCGTTGGCCACCGTGTGTATCTCGCGCACGTGCAGCAGTTCTTGCAGTTCCGCCACGCTAAAGCCCTTGACGCGCTCCTCGTAGCGATTCAACACGAGTATCTGGTCTTTCGTCTCGACCTTGCGCCGATGCAAGGCGTCGCGCACCATTTGCAGCGAACGCACCGAAGGAATCTTCTGTTCCCAGACGAGGACGACCTTGTCGGCGGCGGCGATGGCGTCGAAATAGAGATCGTCGTAGGTGGCCGGAATATCGAGGACGATGGCGTCGGCCAACGGCCGGGCATAGTGGACCAGGCGCGCCACGTCCGTCGTGTTGACGGCGCCGGATACGATGGCCTGCTGCGGCCCGCACAACATGTCGAGGTGTTCGTTGATTGGCGTCAGTGCTTGCTTGAAGAAATCGATATCAAGGTTATCGAGGTCACGCATCAAGTCCATGACGCTCATGCGCGGCTGGACATTGAGGTAGCTGGACAGCACGCCGAAGCGCAAAGCCAACTCCACGAGCAACGCATGACGGCCCAACAATGCCCCATACTCGTAGGCGATGTTCAACGCGAGCGTGGTGGCCCCGCAGCCGCCACTGACGCCGGCCACGGCGATGACCGTCGTCTCCCGCGGCACATAGCCGAACTGTTGGCCGATCCAGGTGAGCGCGGTGCGCAAATCCTCCGGGTCGAGCGGCAATGGGATAGCGAAGGCCGCCCCCGCGCGCAGTGCGCCGAGAAAGAGCGACTTGTCGGAGTCGCGGTCGCGCAGGGCCAGGATTGGACAATTCGGATGGGCATGGCTAAGCCGTTCCAGCTGCTGCAAGTCTTCGCCGCCGCGCACGTACATGACGTAGAGCGCGGCTTCGTCTTTTCCCGCGGCGGCTCGTTGCAGCGTGGCGGCCACGTCGCGCGCCTCGGTCTGAATGCGCACCAGCTGATTGTTCAATTCCCGACGGATCGCGGATCGATTCGGTTCAGCGCAATTGACGAGGATCACCGGCAAGGGAAACATCGAGCCACTCCCCGCGAGGAATGCGATCCAGCCATAGGTCGATTGTAGCTCACCTGGCCGCGAATTGCACATGAGCGGCCAGGCGATACAATCGTGTCGAGCATCGTGATCCCCTTCCCGCCAGGAACCTCACGCATGGCCGGCAAACCCAAGGTCTTCGTCTCCCGACGCATCCCCGAAGCCGGGTTAAATCTCATCCGCGAGCGCTGCGACGCCGAGGTGTGGCCCGAGCCGCTCCCTCCCTCCGCCGACGTGCTGCGCTCCAAAATCGCCACCTGCGCCGGCCTGGTATCGCTGCTCACCGACCGCATCGACGGCCCGCTGCTCGACGCGGCGCCTCAGCTGAAAGTGGTCAGCAACTACGCGGTCGGCTTCAACAACATAGACGTACCGGCCGCCAGCGCCCGCGGCGTCGCGGTCGGCAACACGCCGGGCGTCCTCACCGACGCCACCGCGGACATGGCCTTCTGCCTGCTCATCGCGGCCGCGCGCCGTGTCGTTGAGGGACATCAGTACTCGCTCAGCGGCGCCTGGAAGACGTGGGAACCGCTCGGCCATCTCGGCCAAGACCTGGCCGGACGCACTCTCGGCGTCGTCGGCATGGGACGCATCGGCTATGCCCTGGCGCGCCGCTGCCAGCGCGGTTGGGACATGCGCGTGCTGTATCACGACATCTATCGCAACGAGAAAGCGGAGAAAGACCTCGACGCCCGGCAAGTGGACTTCGACGCTTTGCTGCGCGAGTCTGATTTCATCTCGTTACACGCCGATTTGAACGAGAAGACGCGGCACATGTTCGCCGCGGAGCAATTCAAGAAGATGAAGCCGACCGCGGTGTTCGTCAACACGGCGCGCGGCCCGCTGGTCGATCAGGCGGCGCTCGTGGACGCCCTCAAATCGGGCACGATCTTCGCGGCGGGCCTCGACGTGACCGACCCGGAACCGCCGCCCGCCGGTGACTCGATCCTGTCGCTGCCGAATTTGATCGTGGCGCCGCACATCGCCAGCGCCACGGTCGGCACGCGCGACGCGATGGCGGAAATTTGCGCCAAAAACCTGCTCGCGGGGTTGAACGATGAGAAACTGCCCGCGTGGGTCAACCCGGAGGTGGAAGGGAAACGTAGGAAGTGAAGCGAGGTGTAAGCATGGCCACCGTCGATCAGACCATCGGAGAGCAACGCCTGCTCCTCTACGCCATCGATTGGAAAATCTACGAAGGCATCGGCGAATTGCTGCGCGACCGCCACATCCGCCTGACATACGACGGAGGCACGCTGGAATTCATGACCACGTCGCCGGAGCACGAGCGCTTCAAAAAACTGATGGCCCGCATGCTCGAAGCCGTCACCCTTGAAGTAGGCATCGAAATCGCCGGCTTCGGCGGCATGACTTTCAAGCGCGAGGACCTCGACAAGGGCATGGAGCCGGACGAGTGCTACTGGATCCAGAGCGAGCCGCATGTGCGCTGCAAGGACGTGATCGACCTCGAAACCGATCCGCCGCCCGATCTCATCATCGAGGTCGAGGTCAGTCGCAGCCTCATGAACCGTTTGGATATCCTCGCGGGAATTGGCATCCCCGAAGTATGGCGCTTCGATGGCGAGGCCATCCACATTTTGCACCTCCGCGCCGACCGCGTATACACGGAGGCGGCCGCGAGCCTGGCATTGCCTTTCCTGCCCGTGCAGGAACTGGTGCGTTTCTTTGACATGCGCGGCGATCTCGCGGAGAACGAATTGCTGCGGACGTTCCGAACGTGGGTCCGCGAGCAAATCGCCGCCGGCTGGCCGGACGCGCCGCCGGCGACCGCGCCCGGCAAGAAAAAGAAACCTCGGAAGAACCGCTAACCGGAGACTCGTATGCGTCGTTCCCTGTGCGTCGGCTTGCTCTTGATGATGTCGCTGGCCTGGCGCGGCCACGACGCCCTCAGTCAGGCGCCGGCCGTCGAACCGCTGCGCGCCGCCGCCGACCGGCCCATCGACATCCAGCACATTCGCCTCGATATGAAGGTCGATCTGCCGGGCAAGACGGTCGATGCGGTCGCCACGCTGAAGTTCCGGAGCTTGCGCGCCATCGACAGCATCGGCCTCGATGCCGTCGAATTCGACGTGAAGCGCGTCACCCTCGCGCGCGACGGCAAGGAGGCGGAACCGGCGCGTTTCAGCCACGATGGCCAACGGCTGCACGTGGACCTCGACGCCCCCTGGCCGGCCGAGCAAGCGGGCGTCTTGAAAGTCGAGTATCGCCTGCGCGACCCGCGCGCCGGGCTGCACTTCTTCGGCCCGACGCCCGCCGAGCCGAACACGCCCCTCACGGTCTGGAGCCAGGGGGAGCCGATCAGCAATCGCTACTGGATTCCGTGCCACGATCACCCCAATCAGCGGCAAACGACGGAACTCGTCGTCACCGTGGCCGACGGTTTCGAGGTGCTGTCCAACGGCAAACTCATCGACCGCAAGGCCAACGCCGACAAGACGATCACTTTCCACTGGAAGCAGGAAAAGACGCACGTTTCCTACCTGGTCACGCTCGTCGTCGGCCAGTTCGACGTGGTCAAGGAAGATTGGGAAGGGCTGCCGGTGCTGTACTACGTGCCCAAGGGACGCAAGGACGACGTGGCCCGCACCTTTGGCCGGACACGCGAGATGCTGGTGTTTTTCAGCAAGCGCTTCGGAGTGGATTACCCCTGGGAAAAGTACGCGCAAGTGGTCGTCGAGCAATTCTCCGGCGGCGGCATGGAGAACACCAGCGCCACCACCTTGACCGACCGGGCGCTGCACGATGAGCGTGCCTTCCTCGATAGCTCTGCCGACGCGCTGATCGCCCATGAACTCGGGCATCAGTGGTGGGGCGATCTCATTACCTGCCGCGACTGGGCGCACCTATGGCTCAACGAAGGCTTCGCCAGCTTCTGCGAGATCATCTGGGCGGAACACAATCTCGGCGCCGACGAGGGCGCCTATAACTTGATCCAGAAGTCGCGGGCGGCCATCGCGGGCGGCAAGGATCGGCCGGTGGTCGATCGCCGCTATCCCTTCGCGCGGTCGATGTTCGACGCCCGCGCCTATCCCAAGGGCGCCTGGGTGCTGCACATGCTGCGCCGGCAAATCGGCGAGGATGCGTTCTGGAAGGGGATTCAAGCCTACGCCCGCGAACACAAGCTGAAGACCGTCGAGACGGCGGACTTCCGCAAGAGCATGGAGACGGCCACGGGGCGCAGCCTGGAGCGATTTTTCCACGACTGGACCGAACGGCCCGGCCATCCCGTGCTGGAAATTAGCATGGAATACCTGCCGGAAACCAAACAGGCGCGCGTCGCCGTCAAGCAAACGCAGGCCGGCGAGGCGTTTCACTTCCCGCTGAAACTCGCCTTCCGCGCCGGCGAGGGCACGCGGCCCATCACCGTCGAACAACGCATGGAGGAAAAGGAGCAAGTCTTCTTCGTGCCGCTCCCCGGCCGGCCGACGCTGCTGGAAGTGGACCCCGAGCAAGCGGTCCTCGCTGAGTTCAAGGAGACCAAGGGCCGCGACCTGTGGCTCGCCCAGCTGACCGATAGCAAGAGCGTCGCTTGCCGGGTCCGCGCCGCCGAACACCTTGGCAAGACGAAGGCGGCGAACGACCGCGAGGCGTTGGCCAAAGCGCTAGGCGGCGAGAAATTCTGGGCCGTGCAAAACGAGATCGCGGCCGCCCTCGGCGAAAGCGGCGGCGACCCGAGCCGCGATGCCTTGATCTATGGCCTCAATCTGAATAAACCCAAGGTGCGCCGGGCCTGCGCCGAGCAACTCGGCAAGTTCCGCAGCGACGACAAGGCCGCCGCGGCCCTCAAAGCGCTGCTCTTCAAGGGGGACGAAAGCTATTTCGTGGAAGCGGCGGCGCTCGGCGCCTACGCCAAGCTGGAGCAAGCCGACACGGTCAACGTCATGCTCCCTTGGTTAGCGAAAGCCTCGCATAACGAGGTGTTGCGTTCCGCCGCGCTGCACGGATTGGGAAGCGCCCATGACCTGGCCGGTCTCGATACGTTGGTCGCATGGACGAAGCGCGGCAAACCCCGCGCCGCCCGCATCGCCGCCC
>JBBSES010000112.1:0-10837 GCA_038239465.1 Gemmatales bacterium | reverse complement strand
GTTGGCTCTTCCGCCGTGAGGGGGAAAAGGGTGCTACGGGCCGAGAGCGGCGCTATCGTCAGCGGCAAGGTGCGTTTCATGGCGGCATCCAGTACGGTACGTTGAACCAGTAGTGTTCATGAGAATAGTACGGTGCCAGTCCATGCTTCAATGTCAGTAGGAGCGCCGAAGCGTCCCACCGGCTGAAACCTTTTCAGCCGTTACGTCAAGGTAAGTTTTTTCAGATGAGCGAAACGTGGTGCAAAGGATGAAGGAAGTGCAAAGATCGGTGCCGTGTCGGTGGAAAAGCCGTCAATAACCGCTTTTTTGCGAAGGGGAGGCGATGAATGCGTCTTCGGAGGGACGTTCGGACACTTGCAGCTGACGGAGTCGGCTCAAAGCCCAGCTGGCGGCTTCACGGATGCGTGGTTCGGCGTCCAGAGCGGCCCGCTCCAGCGCGGGAATGGCGGAGAGATTGCCGCTGTTGCCCAACACAAGGGCCGCGTTACGCAGCAGTCCGCGCCGCTTGCTTCGGAATAAAGCGGTGTCCCGGAAGCGACGATGAAAGTCATCCTCGTTGTAGCCGAGGACCGCGATCAAGTCCAGGGTCTCCAACTCACGACGCGAGAAAGCTAGTTCGGTGCCCACTGGGGCCTTCTGATTCCAAGGACAAACCTCCTGGCAGATATCGCAACCGAAGACCCAATCGCCCAGCGGTTCGCGCAACGACTCGGGGACGCTCCCCTTCAACTCAATGGTCAAGTAACTGATGCAGCGCCGCGCGTCGAGGACGCCGGGCGACACGAAAGCGGCGGTCGGACAGGCATCGAGGCAGGCGGTGCAGGTGCCGCAATGACTGGACTCATGGGGCGCGTCGGGCGACAAAGCCAGGTCGAGCAGGAGCGCGCCGAGGAAGAAATAGCTGCCCAGGCGCTTGTCGATGAGCATGGTGTTCTTGCCGAACCAGCCGAGGCCGGCGCGGCGGGCGAAGTCGCGTTCCAGCAGCGGCGCGGTATCGACGACGCCTCGGCCCTCGCATCCCGGCGCCTGTCCGCGCACCCAGGCGAGAAGCTGATTGAGGCGGTCGCGCAATACGTCGTGATAGTCGGCCCCCCGGGCATAGCGGGCCACCCGGCCATGCAACGGCGCGACCTCCCCCACCTCCGCTGGCTTGTAGTTCATCGCCACCATGACGACGCTGCGAACGGTCAGAAGTATGGCCGACGGATGACGGCGTGCCTCCTCGCGCCGATTCATGTATGCCATCTCGCCCGCGAAGCCCCGCGCCAGCCAGTCGCGCAGGCGTTCGAACCCGTCGGCGTCGGCGGCCGGCGCGATGCCGACCAGCGCGAAGCCGAGCGCTTTCGCCTTTGCCTTGATGCCTTCTTCCAGGGGATCCATAACTTGCATCGTACCGCGCGTCTTCCCGGACTGATTGACACGAATGGCGGAAAGCGGTATTCCTGGGACTTCCCGAGGATTGTCGTCAAGGAAGACCCACTCGTCCTCGATGGAGGAGAATCCCATGCAACGACCGTGGATTATGGCGGGCATCGTCGGCTGCTTCTTCGTCGCCGGCGCCGTGCCGATCGTCGCGCAGGGCGACAAGCCGCCGACCGCCAAGGAGATCATGACAAAGCTGAACAAAGGCCCGAATTCGCTGTGCCCGACCGTGGGCAAGGGATTGAAGGCCGAGGCGCCGTCGTGGGAGGAGATTCTCAAGGAATCCAAGGAATTCACGGCGTTGGCCACTGCTCTGGAGAAGGCCAAGCCGCCCAAGAGGGACGACGCCGACTGGGCGAAGCAGACCAAGGGATACGCGGCCGACGCCAAGGCCCTGGAAGACGCCGCCGCCAAGAAGGACAAGCCAGCCGCCCAGGCGGCACACGCCAAGTTGGCGAATCAAAAGACCTGCATGGCGTGCCACTCGGCCCATCGGTAGGTCGCGCGAAACGGTAACGAGAATAAGCCCATGCTCGACGGCCCCTCGGTGGCGACGGCGCTGACGCGGTGCGGCATCACGCATGTCGTGTGGGTGCCGGATAGCGTCATCGGCGCGTGGGAAGACGCCCTCGTCGCCCCGCCGTCGCTGGAGTTGGTGCGCGTTTGCCGCGAAGGGGAAGCGTTCGCCGTGGCCGCCGGGTTGCACCTCGGCGGCCAACGGCCCCTCATCGTCATGCAATGCACGGGGCTATTCGAGGCCGGCGACGCCCTGCGCAATTTCCTCCACGACATGCGGCTGCCGTTGTTCCTCGTCGTCGGTTTGCGCGGCCAACTAGCGCATCAGCCAGGCAAGACCGGCGATACGTGCCCGCGCTTTTCCGAGCCGATCGTGCACGCATGGCAAGTGCCTTACGTCATTTTCGGCCCCGACCGGACGGCGGACGACCTGGCCGACGAAGTTCAAAAAGCGAATACGGAAAACCGGGCTGGCGCCGTGCTGCTTGCCGAGTGACACCATGATGACGCACCGCGAAGCGCTCGAAGTGCTGGCCCGCCATCGCGGCGGCCGCATCGTCGTCACGACGATGGGTTCCGTCGGACTGTGGCCCGCGCTGTCCGACACGCCGCTCGACTTCGCCTACTTGCCGTCGTCGATGGGACAGGGCCCGCCGCTGGCCCTGGGGCTGGCCATCGCCCAGCCCGAGCGCGGCGTCATCGTCGTCAACGGCGACGGCTGCACGCTCATGAACCTCGGCTGTCTCGTGACCATCGCCAACCGGCCCGCCAGTCTCTTCGTCATCATCATCGACAATGGCCTCTACGAAGTGACCGGAGGCCAGCGCACCGCCGGCACGGGGCGCGCCGATTTCGCCGGCCTGGCCCGCGCGGCCGGCATTGGCCGCGTTTACGCCTTCGAGACAGCGGAGGAATGGAGCCAGGGCGCCGCCAAAGCGCTGACCAATCCGGGGCCGGTGGTCGTCGTGCTGCGCGTGCAGGGACAACGCGGCCTCAAGACACCCTCGGCGCCGCGGCCGATGGCGGAGCAAATCGCGCGCTTGCGTCAGGCATTGGCGTCATGAAACGTATCACCTATCCCTTTGCGGCCATCGTCGGCCAGGAGTCGATGAAGACCGCCCTGTTGCTCAACGCCGTCGATCCCAGCATCGGCGGCGTGTTGATCCGCGGCCAGCAGGGGACCGCCAAATCAACCGCCGCCCGCGGATTGGCCGACCTGCTGCCATCCCTGGAAACCGTGGACGGCTGCCCTTTCCAGTGCCTGACCTCCCAGCCGCTCGGCCGGTGTTCCTCGTGTGCTGACATCGCACCTTCTCCCTGTCATCGGCCGACGCCGTTAGTCAACCTTCCGCTCGGCGCCACCGAAGACCGCCTCATCGGCACCTTGAACCTGGAGCGCACCATCGCGGACGGCCGGCGCCATTTCGAGCCGGGACTGCTCGCCGCCGCCCATCGCGGCATCCTGTACATCGATGAAGTCAATCTGCTGGAAGACCACCTCGTCGATGCCCTCCTCGACGCGGCGGCGTCGGGCGTCAATGTCGTCGAGCGCGACGGGCTATCCGTCACGCATCCGGCGCGGTTCCTGCTCATCGGCACCATGAACCCCGAAGAGGGCGAGCTACGGCCGCAGTTTTTGGACCGCTTCGGCCTGTGCGTCGATGTCGTCGGCCTGGAAAGTCCGGCCGAACGCGCCGAGGTGATCCGCCGCCGATTGCGCTTCGAGGCCGACCCGGACGCTTTCTCCGAAGATTGGAAAGCGGAGGGACGGCGTCTCGCCGGTCGGGTCCTTGCCGCCCGCAAGTTACTTCCCAATGTGATGTGCGCCGATGACTTGTTGGAATCCATTGCCCGCTTGACGGTCGAACGCGGCGTGCCGGGCCATCGCGCCGACCTGGCCATCGTGAAGACGGCGACCGCCCTGGCCGCCTTCGATGGCCGCGCCGCCGTGATCGACGAGGATGTGCGCGCCGCCGCCGCGCTGGTATTGCCGCACCGCGTTCAAAGAAGCGCGGCCGAGCCGCCGCGTTTGCCGGACGCCGCGCCTCCGGCGGACAGCCCGGCCAAAAAAAAAACGCTGGCGACGAACCGCTGACCTATCCCATCGGCGCGGCGCCGCCGGTGCCGCCACTGCCACTCCCAGAAGCGATATCGAGCGATCCCGGCCGACGCGGCCCGCCCAAGCTCGATCATCGAGCCGGCCGGCGTGTCCGTATCGAAG
The DNA here is from genome assembly GCA_038239465.1 of Gemmatales bacterium. Classification (GTDB taxonomy): domain Bacteria; phylum Planctomycetota; class Planctomycetia; order Gemmatales; family Gemmataceae; genus JBBSES01. The sequence continues at coordinate 6,678 of JBBSES010000112.1, read as the reverse complement.
TGCCGGCGGAACCGCTCCGTTTGCGCGGCGCCGAGGCAGCGCTTCATGCGACGCTCGCCGCCGCCGCCCCGCACCAGCGCAATCGTGTTTCGGTCGCCGGCCGCTCATTGACCATTACCGCCGATGACTTGCGCCGCCAGCGCCGCGAGCAACCGGCGGGCCGCACCATCCTCTTCGTCGTCGATTCGTCCGGCTCGATGGGCGCCCGCCGGCGCATGGTCGCCGTCAAGGGAGCGATCCTGTCTCTGTTGCTCGACGCACATCGACGGCGTGACCGCGTCGGTCTGGTTGCCTTTCGCGGCCTTGGTGCCGAGGTCTTGCTTTCGCCGACGGCCAGCCTGACACTGGCCCGACGACAGCTGGCAAACCTGCCCACGGGGGGAGCGACGCCGTTCGCCCACGGCTTGATGCGGGCGCGGCAGGTGCTGACGGCCGAACGCCGTCGACGGCCGCGCGCCCAATCTCTGTTGGTCGTGCTGTCCGATGGCCGCGCGAACGTGTCGCTCAGAGACGGCATTGAGCCGACAGCGGAAGTGGAAAGGGCGCTCCGAGACATGCACCACGAAGGCATCGACGGCGTGCTGCTCGATACCGAGGATGGGCCGGTACGCTTGGGGAATATGGGCCGTTTCGGCGTGGCGTGGGTGGTTCCCTGCTTTCCCCTCACCGAGGTGCGGGCGGAGGGCATCGGCGAGGCGGTGCGGCGGATGTTGCGAGGTTCATGAATTGCTGGGCGAGCGGGGGGCGTTAGCCCCCGTGGTTCTCCCACGGACTTCCACGGAGGGCTTACGCCCCCCGCTCGCCGGGTTAATTACAGCACCACGGTCCACCCTACAAATCAAACTTCGGATCCAACCGCTTGGCCGCCGCGCAATCCTCCTTGGCCTCCTCCAGCGCTCCCATTTTCAAATGCGCCAGGCTGCGATAGCCCCAGGCCGGCGCGTATTCCGGGTTCATGTCGATGGCTCGGCTGAATTCGCCCACCGCGAATGCGTATTCGTGCTTCTGGAAGTACACCAAGCCGCGATTAAAGTGGACAATCATCAGCGACGGATCGAGCTGCAGGGCGCGATCGTAATCGGTCAGGGCATCGTCGAAGCGGGCACGATCGAAGTGGGCGTTGCCGCGTTCCTTGAACGCCAGGGCCAACGTCGGATCGTGGCGGATCGCTTCATCGCAGTCGGCCAGGCAACGGTCGATGTCGTCCTTCTTGCGATAGGCTTCGGCCCGCTTGTAGTAGGCCCAGCCCCACTCGGGATCGAGTTTCAACGCGGCGGTGTACTCGGCGATGGCCTGATCGAGGCGATTTTGTTCGAGGTGCGTATTGCCGCGCTCGAAGCAGAGCGTCGGCGACGACGGCGCCGTCGGTTTGAGGACGCGCGTGTCGGGCGTCTCGAATAGCCCCTTCACCTTGACGGCGGCGACCCAACGATCCTGGCTATCCTTGCGCACCAGGTCGGTCGGCAGGAGCGTGCCGTCGTCGGCCAGCGCCTTGAGCCGGTCGGCCGACAGCGGGCCATGCTCGCGGCCCTCTCGTTGGTAGTGCCAATGGGCCATGACGCATCAATTGCTGCCGGTACCGATGTAATCGCATTGCTCCAGCGTCACGTGATCGCCCTTGCCGTCGTCGCCCTTGACGCCGACACAGACGCCGCGCACGCGCACGATACTGCCCGATTTAAGCCGATCCACCTCCGCCTGATCCGCCGGCTCGAAGACGCAGCGAATCACCGGCTTGTTCTGATACAGCGGCAGGTAAAGCAGGATGCACGGCTTGCCGCCAAAGGTATCCCCCGACTTGATCGTCCCCTGCACCTTGAGGAGGCGGCCCTTGTAGCGCTTATCGCCCGCGTCCACGTCGTCGGCGTATGCTTCAAAGAGGGCCACCGGCGACACCTCGGCAGCGTTGACTCGCGCCGCCGGCGGCGTCGGCTCGGGAGCCGGTTTGGTCGACGTGGCGCGCGGCGGGGCGCACGAAGTCAGGAATAGACAGCAGAAAAAGACCAGCGAACGGGACACGGCGGCCTCGCGGTGAGGGGATGGACGGGGCGGTCGGGGGGACCGCTTTCACCACCGTAACCTTAGCGGGGTTTTGCGAGAGGGGCAAATGGAAAAGGGGGGCGGTCAGCCGCCGGAGGCTCTGGACGTACCAGGCTGCGTGGCGACGGGAAAAACCCTCAAGGAAAAGGAATGCCTGTTCCGTGATCGCCGACTTGATCGGGAATTCCGATAGGAGCGCGAACCAATGGACGGCACCAATGTCATTGTTTTTGGGTTTCGTTCCGGCTAAATTATAAAGCACGAAGGACGATGAGCGATTTCTGGTTTTCGAGAAGCGGGTAGCGGCTGTTTACGCATGGATTAAGAACGGATGGTCTTTATCGGCTTGACTTTGAGGTGCTACATGACCGAGCAGTTCATCACACGGCGTCAGGCTATTCAACTCGCTGGTGCGGCTTTGTTAGCCGGTGGAGCTACAGGGTGCGGAGCGGCGGCCGCCGCTGGTCGCGTGGTCATCAGTGTCGCCTGAAAAACCATTGACAAGGTGATTTCCGCGGTCTTCAATCACTCAGGAAGGCTGATCGTCACCGCAATCGTGGCGGGCATCGAGAGGTTTTTGGACGCGATGCCGACTGGCGGCGAAGCTTCCGCCCTCGATAAGGGCGGCAAACTGTACCTTCGCACGGAGGATGGCGTCGAACACCAAATTCCTTTTACGCTTCGCTAATAGCCTATCGGCAATTGCACGGACAGAGGAAAATAGGATTGCGTTCTTCGTATTTACCCCGTTAACGTGGGTAGGGAGCTTAAAGCGATCCTGTTTTCCTTTGTCCGTGCGATTGCCAATAAAGATTAGGGGGAACTGTCCGATGTTCGGCTGGTTCAAGTGGTTACTAGGGCCGAAGCAATCCTCATTCCTTCCAAGCGAGCAGGCCAACAAAGCAAGCAGGCCAACAAAGCAAGCAATGGAGTACAGTTTCACTACGACTGCGCAGCCGATGTCGATTTTCCAATGACGGTACGCGATGACTATAGTGCCGATCAACTTCGAGCCATCAAACACGGTGCCGCTGATAATGGCGTCCAATTCGTTGATTACTCATTTCATGGCCCGCATCTGCTCCAAGCAATTTGGAATCCAAGAGATGGGACTCCCCATAAAACGCCCGATGAATCCGACGCTTTTATTGGCGATGAAGATTGCGAATTTTGTTACGATTTGCCGGAAGAACCCAATACCACCTTCGGCATGTCAGTCCAGTTCAAGACTGATATAACCAACATAGACAAGAAGTTACAGGGGCGAATCCTAGTGGCTATCCGCGAGATTTTGGAAGCGCCGCGTGGGACACGTTGACGATATCTCCTCGTGCCGTAAACTTCGCTGGGTTACGAGACGCCAGAGGCCATCGGATAGAGGAGTGTTATCGTTACTACACATCGAATCAAGGCATCTTGGATGAGCTGTCTATCAAGAAGTGGATCGCTGGTGGAGACGAAGCTTGTAGCCGCTTGAATGGAATTTGCAGAAGATCGCCGCGCATTCCCTTTCGGCCGAGGAGGTGGAGCCGCGTTCGACCGGGTACTCAGCCAGCAAGAACGCCGCGATAGGTCCTTTCAGATGTACGCCGAGATTTCTTCCGGCCGCCGGATTTGGGTAATCTGGCGGTACCACCGAGAGGACGACGAAATTCCCGACGTGTTCGGCGAACTGGGCGAGCCTGCCATCTTCGTCATCACGGCCTATTGAGGAGCGCAGCCAATGACTGTTCCAACGACCGATGACCGCACGCCAGATAGACGCAACCTCGACGAGCAAATCGCGTCCGAACCGCCGCTCGGAATTCCCGACCTTTCCGCGAACCAAACCCCGCGACCCGTCGAGGCATTCCTTGTTTCTCGGCGCCGACCTGTTGCCGTACCCGGGGTGGTCGAGAATGGTGTCGTTCGTCCGCTCGATCCCGGCGTGATACTTCCCGAGCGCTCGCGGGTAATCATTGTCGCGGCAGAGTGATAAGTGAATGGTGCGGTACGCCGTTTCTTAAAACGGCGTCCATGATGGGATTCCTTGCACCCCCTTGACAATCCCCCCCCTCTCCCTTATATCTTAACATCGAACGATTCAACGTGAAGCATTCGGCTCGCCAAGCTCCACTAAGAAAGGATTTCTCGTGCACCGCCTCTTTCCCTCCTTTGTCGGCGGCCTCGGGGCGTTTGGCGTGCTGCTGGTGCGCCTGGCGGTTGGGGCGGCGTTCCTCTTGCATGGCTGGTTCAAGATCCAGAGTACCGGAGGCGCTTCGGGCTGGATGGGGCCAGATGCCCCGGTGCCTGGGTTTATGCAGGCGTTGGCGGCCTTCTCGGAGTTTTTGGGCGGCATCGGCTTGATTCTCGGTTTCTTAACGCCGGTGGCCTCTGTATTCCTGGCCGCCGTCATGGGCGTGGCGATCAACCTGCACGCGGGGCAACTCGGGCATCCCTTCGTCGCGGCAAATCCAAAGGAAGGATCGTGGGAGTTGGCGGCGAGCTACCTGGCCAGCGTCCTCCTGTTGCTGCTCATCGGGCCGGGGAAATTGTCCCTGGATTACCTGCTCTTCACCAAGAAGCCGCTCACGCGGATTTAAAAACTTCGAGGAGACAGGTGTCATGATCGCGTTACGACCGGCCGGCGAGCGCGGCCAAACAGCGCTCGGCTGGCTCGATAGCCGGCATTCGTTTTCCTTCGGCGACTACTTCGATCCGCGGCACATGGGCTTTGGTAGCCTCCGCGTCATCAACGACGACCGCGTCGCGCCTGGCGGCGGCTTTGGCACCCACCCGCACCACGATATGGAGATCATTACCCTCGTCCTCGACGGAACGTTGCAGCACCGCGATAGCCTGGGCAATGGCGCCGACATCACGCCGGGCGAGGTTCAGCGCATGACGGCCGGCACGGGCATTCGGCACAGTGAGTTCAACCCGTCGGCCGACGCGCCGGTGCATTTGCTGCAAATCTGGATCGTGCCGGAGCAGAAGGGATTGACGCCGTCCTACGAGCAACGGAGCTATCCCGAGGCCGAGCGGCAGGGCCGATGGCGGCGCGTGGCGGGGCGCGCGGGGCAAGATGGCGCGGTTGCCATTCATCAAGACGTAGACCTGTACCTTACCCTCTTGCCGCCGGGGCAATCGGTCCATCACGTCCTTCGGCCCGGCCGTCATGCCTGGGTTCATCTGGCCCGAGGTGGGGCGAGGCTGAATGGGCAGGCGCTGACGGCGGGCGATGGCGCCGCTTTGAGCGAAGAATCGACCGTCGAACTCGTCGCCACGGAAGAGGCCGAGGTGCTGCTCTTCGACCTGACGTAAGGCCCCATCGCACGCAGTCGTACCCTTTCTGCCGAAAAACCCGCCGGCCTTCCCGCCAATCGGGACGGCCGGCGGAACTTTTTTGCCACCCGCGCGCCGCTTCCACTAAACTTAAGGAAGCCAGATCGCTTTTGTCGCGCCGGCCCTCCTTCGAGTCGGCTCGGCAGCGGGGGACGGTAGGTTTCATGCAGCCACCGAGCGGCAATAACCCGGAGCGCGTGACGGACACGTGGGTGACCGCGCCGCGCCGGCCCATCGCCAAGACCGGCCTGAAGGCCTGCCTCGTCCACATTTATCCGACCAATTCCAACATGGGGCAGCGCTATCCCCTGACCGATACGCCCGTGGTCCTGGGCCGTGGCGAAGACTGCGAAGTGCGGATCAACGATCATTCCGTGTCGCGGCGGCACGCGCGGATCGAGCCGACCGCCGACGGTTACTACGCCGTGGACTTGCAGAGCACCAATGGCACCTTCGTCAACGACGTGCCCTCGCAGGTGGCCACGCTCAAGGACGGCGACTATCTGCGCGTCGGCAACTGCATCTATCGCTTTCTGGCGGGCGGCAACGTCGAGGCGGAGTACCACGAGGAAATCTATCGCCTGACGATCATCGACGCCCTGACCGGCAGCCACAACAAGCGCTTCATGGTCGAATTCCTCGACCGCGAGTTGGCCCGGTCGGCGCGGCACGGGCGGCCGCTGTCCGTCCTCATCCTCGATATCGACCACTTTAAGGCGATCAACGACGAACTCGGGCATCTGGGCGGGGACTACAGCCTGCGCGACCTGGCGGCGGCGATCAAGTCGAACGTCCGCCGCGAGGATTTGTTCGCGCGCTACGGCGGCGAGGAATTCGCGCTGGTCCTGGTCGAGACGACGCACGACGGGGCCATGGAGTTGGCCGAGCGCATCCGTCGCATCATCGAGAAACGGGCGTTTCAGTATGAAGGCAAGACCTATCACCTGACGCTGAGCGTCGGCGTGGCGTCCACGTCGGGCCACGAGAACCTGTCGGCGGTGGACGTCATCAAGCACGCGGACGAGAATCTTTACAAGGCGAAGAACGCAGGCCGCAATCGCGTGGTGGGCTAGGCGCGAAACGTAAACAAAACGAGGAACTTACAACACCGGCGACCAGAGCCGACAGGCATTTTCCAGCAAGCGCGCGGCGAACGGCCGGCGCGCGTACACGTCGCGTTCGAGGCGGATCGACACTTCCAGATCGTGCAAAAACGCCGCCTCCAGTTCCGCCACCTTGTCGGGCGAGTAGATCAGGCAATTCGCCTCGAAATTGAGGTGCATGGAGCGGTTGTCGAGGTTGGCCGAGCCGACC